>PIVL01000906.1 GCA_003354145.1 Paracoccaceae bacterium | reverse complement strand
GCTCCGAGCGTGAGCTCGGAATTGCCGTCCCTGCAGCAGCTGCAGGCAGTCTACAGAGCGGGAGCGACCATCCCGGTCATGGCGCTCTTTCAGCTGTGCCTGCCGCCGAACCCTTCGCCGGTGTGTCCAAGCCAGAGCCTCTCGCCTGGCCCGACGGAGGGCGCCGGCTCCTGGCGTGGCCGCCTGCGCAGCTCGTCCTCTCTTGCCCTCGAAGAGCCGGCACCACACCGCATGCGCAGTGCCCGAGACGACCTCGCAGCACCTCCCCCCCCACTGCCGCCGCCGCCATGTCCGCCGCCGCTGCTGCCGCCGCCGCCAGCCTCCCTCGCTCCCCGAGCCCAGCACCTGATGCCGCCGCGGCGGGATCGGCGGCCGGAGGCAGCGACGAGCTCCCGGGGCCCGTGAGGGGCCCGGCGCCAAAGCGCGCCGAGAAGAGCGACGGGCAGAGCCTCTCGCCTGCCGCGTGCGCCAAGCAGATGTCCGATCTGCTGCCCGAGGACCCTCTGGCGGCCCACATCGGCAACCTCCGCGACGAGCAGCTGGCCCTGGCGAACAAGAGGCGCGCGCTCGCGAAGGAGCTCCGCAACGCCCAGCGCAAGAAGGCGCGGCTCCGCGCCCGAGCCCGGCAGCTCACGGACTCGGACCTCGTCGCCGTCATGATGATGCGGAAGGAGCAGCGCGCGAAGCAGGAGAACCGCAAGGAGGCCTCCGCGGAGCTGGCGTCGGACGCCGCATCGTCAGGAGGCGCCAGCAGCGGCGGCTCCGCTGCC
>PIVL01000905.1 GCA_003354145.1 Paracoccaceae bacterium | reverse complement strand
GCCTATCTCAGCCGTTATACGCACCGAGTGGCGATCTCCAACAGCCGCCTCGTCAGCGCCGATGCCGAGATTGTTGCATTCAAATGGAAGGACTACCGTATCAAAACTGGCGACCGCCGATCAGTCATGCACCTGACCACTGGCGAGTTCATCCGCCGCTTCCTGACCCACGTGCTTCCTGACGGCTTCCACCGCATCCGCCACTATGGCCTGCTTGCCAGTGCGCGCCGCAGGACCAATATAGCCAAGCTCCGCACGTTGCTCGGTGCAGAAACGGCCAAACCGGATGGCCCGCCAACTGCCGAGGTCATTCCGCTCACACTCCGAGAACCATGCCCCGATTGCGGCGGGCAGATGCGTATCGTTGAGATATTCCGCCGGGGGCAGCGCCCATTAGCCCGTGCACCACCGAGAAGGCGGGCAGCATGAGGGAAAGCCCTCCAACTGGCCATAACTGTATCCTGAAACGCATGGCGTTCCGGGCCGGTATCCCTTTGCAACCTGTCGCGTCCAATCCGTTCATGCGGTCCAAAACGACAACAAATCATCCCGATCAGTGCCAACAACGCGCTCGACTATCCGTTCTCACGGCCTATTTTGCACCTTGCAAGCCACAGCTGATGCGACCGCCAAGCTTGAACAACTTCACGCTTTCCCCATAGCAACCACCAAGCCCACGCGGCTTCCACCTTGGGAGGATTTCCAACGCGGGCCACACTCAGCCTGCGCTGAAACCTTGCAACCTGGCCCGCATCGAAAATCCTTCACCA
>PIVL01000102.1 GCA_003354145.1 Paracoccaceae bacterium | reverse complement strand
ACCGGGCGCAAAGGCAGCTCGGACTCGCCCCGCTTTGACAGCACCTTTCGCATAGATCTGGACGTTGATGCCACCGAGGATCTGGTGAGATTCTCAAAGCCGCCGCTGGAATTGGCCGTCACCACGAAGTCAGGTCAGGAACTGCGCCTGATCGGAGTCCATCTGAAATCCAAAGCTCCACATGGCGCGCGAAACCATGATGCGGTGATGCGGATATCGATTGCCAATCGACGCAAACAACTGGCACAGGCAATCTGGCTGCGCTCTCGCATTACGACGCATCTAGAGCAGGGTACGCCGCTGATCTTGCTGGGAGATCTGAACGACGGCCCCGGTCTGGACGAATATGAACATCTATTCGGGCACTCATCGGTCGAGATTATTCTAGGCGATGACCTTTACGATCCAAATGCGCGCCAGGCATTGCAACGTCGGCCCGGCGTAGTGGCAACCACAGCACGGTTCAAGAAAAATGGGCAAGACCGATATATGCAGGCTTTGCTGGATTACATCATGATTTCACCGAGACTGAGACCAAACGACCCGGTCTGGCGTATCTGGCATCCCTTCGATGACGGGGCCTGCTGGAAACTACCGGAACTGCGCAATGCCCTGCTTACCGCTTCCGATCATTTCCCGGTTTCGTTAGATATTGCGGTTTGACCCTTCACGAAACCGGGTTTCATCCCTATATTTTTGCATATGAAACAAACTGCCAGCCTAGCCATAGTGATTGCCCTTCTCGGTCTCCCTGTTTCGGCCCAGGATAAGGATGAGCCGGGGCTGATGCAGCGCGGTGCAGAAATGTTTCTGGAAGGGTTGCGTCAGGAAATGGCTCCGGCGTTGGACAATCTGCAGGAATTGACCGAACAAGTTGGCCCTTCGATGATGAATTTCCTGGCCGAAATGGGCCCGGCCTTTGCTGAAATACTCAATGAGGTGCAGGACTGGAGTCGCTATTCAGCTCCGGAAATGCTGCCGAATGGGGACATCATCATTCGGCGCAAGCCGGATGAGGACGCTGAAGCGCCCAAAGAGGGTGAAATAGACATTTAGGCAAGAAACCCAGTTTTATCATCAGGCCAGTCTCATTTTGAACGCAGCTTTATCAGAACCTCAGCGCCCATTGCATTCGCCAGCGATTTGAACCGGGCCTCGGCCACCTCACCAAACAATGGCGCGGCTTCGGGGGATAGTTGCAGTTCCAGCAACTTCTTTTTGGGTCGCCAGCGCATTGTGCCCATTTGTGCATCCTTGCGCATCCATAACATTGCACCAAAGCGCATGGCCTTGCCCAGAATTTCGGCCTGTTTCTTTCCTTTGTCATCCAGCAGGTCGTAAAGGTCTTCAAACCGGGTGCCTTCGCGTTTGTTGCGATAACGGTGCAACAAGGCCAACCCCAGAAACACCCGTTCAGAATGTTTTAGCCCGCCCAGATTGGCGCGCGTTACATTGTCAAAACAGACTTCGGCTCGATAGTCGGAATGCGCCCGCCAGCTGACGTCATGTAGCAAACAGGCGGCTTTGGTCAGGCGTTTCTGCGCATCAGGGGCGGACTTAAATAGTGGCATGACAAAGTGAAATAGTGTCTTGCCAAACCCGGGCAGTCGGGCGTCTTTGGCTTCGGAAAAATGACAGGCTTCAATCAACGGATCTCGGTCCCGTAGCCGTTGTGGCATCTGCTCATACAGCATGCCTTCGCGGATTCCATAACTGGAAATTGCGATATCCATGGGCTTGAACGTGCGGATCAACTGGCCAAGCACTTCGGCGGCGATCGGGACTAACGCCATCCGCGCTGTTGAAATCCCGCATTCCGCCTGCAACGCTTCGACGCTGTGCGCTTTGATGTATTTGATCGTCGCGCGCACGTCTTTGCCGCTCATGCGGTATTCGTGCAGCACTTTCATTGGGTAATCGCGCCGAGCCATATCGATACGGGCAATGGCACGCCAGCTTCCTCCGACCAGAAATAGCCGATCTGGCTGTGGGCCCATTTTGCTGCTTAGATCACTCAGGACCTGTTTGATATGTTTCTTACGCCCGTCACGTCCGCCAGCAACATCGCGCAGCTTTAGCGGACCAAGTTCTGAGGTCACGCGCTTGCCAACCCGACCCTCTGCCATTTCGGCCAACTCAAGAGAGGCACCACCGATATCGCAAACCAATCCGTAAGACCCTGGCCAACCCAGCAACACCCCCTGGGCGGATAATCGTGCCTCTTCCTCGCCGTGAATGACCCAGATGCGCAGCCCGGTTTCTCGTTCGACCTCGTCGCGAAAATCGGGCCCGTCACTGGCCTCGCGAACGGCCGCCGTCGCCACCGCAGTTAGTGGAGGCAATCCCATGCTACGTGCCAGGTGCTGAAACCTGCGAATTGCAGCCAGCGCCCGCACGCGCCCTTTTGGATTCAATTTCCCGGTTTCCGCCAACCCGGCGCCCAAAGCGCACATGATTTTTTCGTTGAAAAAATATGCGGGCGAACGCGCAGCCCCATCAAAAATGACCAGCCGGACCGAGTTTGATCCGACATCAACCACCCCGACCCGCGACAATGCACGCGAGCGCGGGTCATCAAACAGAGGGCGTCCAAATGGTCCCCATTCGGATGTGTCATCTGGCGTAGTTATGTCATCCATTCCGCTAATCCTCGGTATGGGTCAGTTTTGGCACATCAGATGCACCGGCAGAGCCGCGTCCGGAAAGCGATGGGTTTTCCATGAAGAAGCGATGACAGTTAAACGCAAATTCACCTTCGGGGACTGGAGTTCTGGTAAAGGTCCCATCGCCATACATGACCCAACTTTGGGCCACATCCGCAAGATTTGCGGCCATAACCTGACTGACAATCTGCGCCTTCACGGTGCCATTGGTGATTTCTACCAATGTCTCGACCCGACGGTTCAAATTACGTCCCATCCAGTCCGCAGATGAAATATAGACTCGCGCCTTTTTGCTGGGCAGCCCATGGCCATTGCCGAAACAAACAATGCGCGAATGCTCTAGAAACCGCCCGACAATGGATTTGACCCGAATGTTGTCACTCAGGCCTTTGATGCCGGGTCGCAGCCCGCAAATGCCGCGGATCACAAGCGAGATTTTCACGCCACCCTGACTGCCACGATACAGCGCGTCGATCACTTCGGGGTCGATCAGCGAATTCATTTTGGCCCAGATTTCGGCGGGTTTTCCGGCCTTGGCAAATGCGATTTCAGCATCAATTTTTTCGATCAGGCGCTGTTTCAACGACAACGGCGAAATCGCGAGGTTTTCAAGTGAATCTGGCTGGGCGTATCCCGACAGAAAATTGAACACTTTGGCGGCGTCCCGACCCAGAACTTCGTTACAGGTAAAAAACGACAGATCGGTATAAATGCGTGCGGTGATGGGGTGATAATTACCGGTGCCGTAATGGGTATAGGTCACCAGCTTGTCGCCTTCGCGGCGTACGACGATGCTGATTTTGGCGTGGGTTTTCAAATCAAGAAAACCGTAAACCACATGCGCTCCGGCACGCTCGAGCCGACGTGACTGGCGGATATTGGCAGCTTCATCAAACCGCGCCTTCAATTCAATCAATGCGGTGACCGATTTGCCGTCTTCGGCTGCTTCGCACAAGGCCTCGACAATGGGAGAATTGCGCGATGTGCGATACAATGTCTGTTTAATTGCCACTACATCGGGATCGCGCGCTGCCTGTTGCAGAAAGCGGATCACCATATCAAAGGTCTCGTATGGGTGATGCAGCAGCATGTCCTTTTGCCGGATCGCGGCGAACATATCGCCCTCAAAATCCGTCACCCGTTCGGGCACACGTGGGGTGAATTGCGGCCATTGCAGATCAGGGCGTTCATCCACCACCAACTCTCCCAGGTCAGCGACCCCGATCATGCCGTCAATTTCAATCACTTCGTCCGGTTCGACATCCAGTTCGCGGATTACCATGGCCATCAGTTTTGTCGGGGCACCGGCTGAATGGGTCAGACGGATCACCTTGCCGCGCCGCCGCCGTTTCAGGGCGACTTCGAATTCACGCACCAGGTCTTCGGCTTCTTCCTCAACTTCAAGGTCACTGTCACGCAGGACGCGGAATTCAAAGTGCGCTTTGATGCGATAACCGGGGAACAGGCTGGCGATGTGCAACAGCAACAATTCCTCCATCGGCAAAAACCGAAGTTCGCGACCTGAAGATGGCAGTCGGATGAACCGGCTGATTTGTTTCGGGATCGGCAAAAGCGCCTGCAACGTCTGCTTGTCTTTTTTTCGCTCAAGCTGCATGGCCAGCACATAGCCGGTATTGGGGATAAACGGGAACGGATGCGCCGGATCAACAGCCAGCGGCGACAGCACTGGAAACACCTGACGCAAAAACACATCGTTTAGATGTTCTTCGTCCGCTTCGTTCAGATCAGAACGCGTCAAAATTGACATGCCGTTGGCTGCCAGCTCTTTTTGCAACGTCACAAGGGCGATTTGCTGAGCATGCATCAGGCGGCGGGCGTTTTCGTCTATCAATACCAGCTGCTCGGCCGGAGAAACACCATCAGCCGCAGTCGTAACATTGCCCGTTTCGGCCAGTTCACGCAGACCAGCGACGCGTACCGTATAGAATTCTTCCAGATTGGTTGCCGAGATAGACAGAAACCGAAGCCGCTCCAATAGCGGCACGCGGGTGTTTTCCGCTTCTTCCAGGACTCGCCAGTTAAACCCTAGCCAGCTTAGTTCACGATTGAAAAACCGCCCCGGGCCAGCGATGTCGAGGTCGGGCACGTCAATCGGATCGGGAAAAGGCGCTTCTAGGAAATCTGCATGTGTCATGGATAATGTGCTAAAGGCGGATGCCTAATGAAAGCAACACCCGTTTGCATAATATTACCACGTCCGTGCAAATCTTTACTGGTTTCAGTTTGGTTAAAATATCCCTGCCAGAGGCAAACATTGGGATTTTCGGCACGAAAATACCGATGCAAATAATGACGGGGCTTTGGCCCGCCTCAGTTTGTCTCAGCAAGCAAACGGGCGGCCAATTTGCGTGACAAAGAGTGCCGTTCCTCCAGAGATACCCGGTCCAACCGGGCAACCATACGTGCAGCAGCATTCAGCGACCGATCCATATGACGCACCAGAAATGGGATGACATCTGGACGGGGTACGATCTGACGGTCGTCAAAAAGTTTCGCCAACACGGCGGCCAGAAGGCTGTCATCAGGATGATCCAAGGCCACATGTTGCGCGGCATCTATCCGGCTTTGCAGGTCAGGCAAAGGCAGGTTCCATAGGTGCGGCGCAGCCCGACCCGTCAGCAACAGGAAATGTCCCTCGGCCAGAACCAGATTGTGCAAGTGGAACAATGTGGTTTGCGCGTCCGCATCGGACGCAATTTCTGGTACGTCCTCAACTGCCACCGACCCCTGCGCCAGCTCGGGCACGTCGGTTTCGCGAAGATCGCGGGCATTGATTATACGTGCACCTGTTTGGGTTGCCCAGACATGCACAAGGTGGGTTTTGCCGGCACCTTCTGGTCCGCTGAGGACGAGTTTTCCTCCAGGCCAGTTTTGCGGCGCGTCTATCATCGCCACTGCCAGCGCATTGGCTAGCGAAACAAAGTAGTCATCCCGATCCAATGCGATCTTGGTGGGCAATTCGAAGCTAAGCTGTTGGGGCATGTCAGGTTTCGCTTTGATCCGTGTCGTCAAGTTCCATCCCACCTTTGTAAAGTGAACTGCCAAGATACTGATCGACAGCAAAGCGCGTAAGAACGCCAAGTGCCGCAGCGATTGGCACCGCAACCAGCAATCCAATAAACCCAAACAATGAGCCAAAGACTGCCAACGCCAAAAGCAACCAGACCGGATGCAGGCCAACGGATTTCCCAACCAGCTTTGGGGTCAGGAAATTGCCTTCGATCATCTGGCCAAGCACAAACACGATCACCACCATGCCGATTGATACCCAGTCTCCCCAGAACTGAAACAATGCCAGCCCAATGGCCAGGGTTCCGCCAATCATTGCGCCCAGATATGGAATGAAGGTCACCAGCCCGGCAACGAATCCAACCACCAACCCGAATTGCAAGCCAACAAGCATCAAAGCAATTGCGTAATAGGTGCCAAGGATCAGGCAGACTGTGCCCATGCCACGAATGAATGACGCCAGCGTCGCGTCAATTTCTGATGCAAGACGGCGGATCACCGGCGCATGTTGACGCGGTAATAGCGCGTCGATCCGCGCAACCATCCGATCCCAGTCCAGCAACATGTAGATGGTGACCACCGGAACAACGACGAAGAAGACCAGTAGATTGACAACTTTCATCGCCGATCCAAGCAGCGTGTTGAGCACCTCTCCACCCTGATCCTGTATGGTTTCACCGATCGAAATCAGCGTTTGCCTCAAAGTAGAGTCCTCGTCGAGCAAGGACGGAAAGGTTTTGATCAAAAAGGCCTGCAGATCACGGGTCAGCTGCGGCATCACTTCAATCAGGCCAATGGTTTGCGACACCAATGTTGGAACGACCAGCAACACAACAATAACAAACACAAATATTGCCAGAAAGGTGATCACGGCAGTGGCCTTCATTCGCGATAGGCCGACGCGTTCAAGACGATCCGCCATTGGATCAATGAAATAGGCAATCGAGCTGCCGACCACAAAAGGCAGCAGAACGTCGCCTAAGACCCAAAGTACGATAACGAACACCAAAGCAGCGATGCCCCAGTATTTAAGCTGATCCCGAACCGGATATGACATAGTCGTCCTTATGGTGTTTTTGTGACGTTTTACCCATCACACTGCTAATGGTTGCCTCTAGTGCGACACTACAGGTCAACCTCCTGCAATTAAACATGCAAAATGCGTGATTGCCTGAACTGGCTGTATGCCATAAATCAAGGCGAACCGTGATCACCCAGAAAGTAAATCCATGCGCCTGAGCCGTTATTTCCTGCCCGTCCTCAAAGAAAACCCATCCGAGGCGCAAATTGTCAGCCATCGGTTGATGCTGCGCGCCGGCATGATCAAACAGGCCTCATCCGGGATTTATTCGTGGCTGCCTTTGGGTCTGCGGGTGCTGCAAAAGATTGAAAAAATCGTCCACGAGGAACAACAGCGCGCCGGGCATATCCCGATGTTGATGCCAACGGTGCAATCGGCGGATTTGTGGCGGGAAAGCGGGCGCTATGATGTTTACGGCGAAGAAATGCTGCGCATCACCGACCGGCATGGCCGCGACATGCTTTATGGCCCGACCAACGAAGAGCTGATCACCGACATTTTCCGCAGCCATGTGAACAGCTACAAAGACCTGCCGCTGACGCTGTATCATATCCAGTGGAAATTCCGCGATGAAATCCGGCCCCGGTTTGGTGTCATGCGTGGCCGCGAATTTCTAATGAAAGACGGCTATAACTTTGACGTCGATAAAGATGCGGCACTGCACGCCTATAACCGGCATTTGGTCAGCTATCTGCGCAGCTATGAACGCATGGGCCTGCAGGCGATTCCGATGCGTGCCGATGGCGGACCGATTGGCGGCGATTACACCCATGAATTCCTGGTACTGGCCGAAACCGGCGAATCCGAGGTGTTTTATGACAGCGCCGTAACCGATTTGAAATTCGGTGATCGCGAAATTGACTATGACGATGTGGGCCAATGCGCTGGTATCCTTGAGGAATTCACGACGCGTTATGCCCGCACGGATGAAACCCACGACGAAGCCCTGTTTAATGAGGTGCCAGAAGACCGCCGCCGTAAGGCACGTGGCATAGAAGTCGGGCAAATCTTTTATTTCGGTACCAAGTATTCAGAGACAATGGGTGCCACGGTGCAAAACTCGGATGGTAAGCCAGTGCCGGTGCATATGGGCAGCCACGGCATCGGCGTGTCGCGTCTGCTGGGTGCGATCATCGAGGCCAGCCATGACGACAAAGGCATCATCTGGCCTGAAGGAGTGACGCCGTTTGACTGTGGGATCGTCAACCTGAAACAAGGGGACGACGAGGCAGATGCCGCGTGCGAAGCCTTGTATGCCTCGCTTAAATTGCTGGGACTAGAGCCACTCTATGACGACCGTAAGGAACGCGCCGGTGGTAAATTTGCGACGATGGACCTGATCGGATTGCCGTGGCGCATTACGGTTGGCCCGCGTGGATTGAAAAACGGTGTAGTCGAACTGACCTCGCGTCGCACGGGTGAAAGCGTCGAGATGCCGCCAGAAGATGCCATTCAGAAGATCGCTGAAATCTATGCGGCACATCAAACCGGGTAACGGAAAATATCAAATTTTCCGGTCCGTTCTCTTTGAATGAAAACGGATGCCCGAACAGGAGCAGTAAATGGCCAGAACCCCAGCCCCGTTTGCCCCATTCGAGTGGAAAATCGCCTGGCGTTACCTGCGCGCGCGTCGGGCCGAGGGCGGCGTGAACACCATGACGTGGATCAGTGTCATTGGCATAACGCTGGCGGTGTTTGCCTTGATTGCGACAATGTCTGTGCGCTCTGGGTTCCGGTCTGAATTTGTCGGCACCATTCTGGGTGCAAACGCCCATATCACCGTCTTTACCCATGGACAGGTGACGCAGAACGGGTTTGTCGATCGGACTCTGGCAGATTACGAGGCGATGGCGGCACGGGTTGCCGAGGTGCCCGGGGTGACGCGTGTGGCGCCTTTGATCCGCGGGCAAGTGATGATCAGCCAGCGAAATCGTAATGCCGGTGTCGAAGTTATTGGTATCACAGCAGAAAACCTTGCGACATTACCAGGAATTGCACAGGCAGAAGCCGCGTCGGGTGATCTGACGCGCTTTGATGAGGGTATAGCCATTGGGTCCGGTGTGGCGCGTGAAATTGGCGCGATGGTCGGGGATCGGGTCAAACTGACCTCGCCCGACGGCGTGAAAACCGCATTTGGCACCAGCCCGCGCATCAATGTCTATGAGGTCGTCTATATCTTTACTTCGGGGCGATACGACATCGACAAAACCCGCGTTTACATGCCATTCGCCGAGGCGCAATCCTATTTCAACCGCGAAGGTGTTGCGGATGAACTTGAGGTGATGATCAGTGAACCTGAAGAGGTTGATCTGGTCAGTATTGACCTGCTTCGCGCAGCGGGCGAGCACGCACAGGTCTGGACCTGGCGCAATGCTGCGGGCGGGTTCCTGCGGGCGCTAGAGGTTGAGGACAATGTGATGTTCATCATCCTGTCCATTCTGGTGTTGATCGCGGCGATGAATATCGTGTCAGGGCTGATTATGCTGGTCAAAAACAAAGGCCGCGACATTGGAATTTTACGCACCATCGGGCTTAGCGAAGGGTCGATCATGCGAGTGTTTTTCATCTGTGGTGCCTTTACGGGACTTATAGGTACGACGTTAGGCGTGGTTCTGGGCTGCCTGTTCACGATCTATATTGATCCGATATTTTCGTTTGTGAATTATGCCATGGGCGGCGGTGTCTGGGATCCGGCGATCCGGGGAATATATCAATTACCGGCAGAACTGCGCCTGGAAGACGTATTGTCGGCGGTGGCCCTGTCGTTGGGTTTGTCGTTCTTTGTAACGTTCTTTCCGGCGCGACGTGCAGCGCGGCTGAACCCTGTCGAGGCGCTTCGGTATGAATGATCCGGTGTTGCATCTGAGCGGGATCACCAAAGCCTATAAACGTGGCTTGCCGGGCGAGGTAAACGTGCTGCGCGGTATTGATCTGCAGATTGAACCGGGTGAAGTGGTGGCTTTGGTCGCGCCATCTGGGGCGGGTAAATCGACCTTGCTGCATATTGCCGGCCTGCTGGACACGGCGGACGCTGGTAAGGTGTCGATTTGCGGGCAGGATATGACCGGCAAAGGGGATCGCTCACGCACTGGTGTTCGGCGGCGGGACGTTGGGTTTATCTATCAGTTTCACCATCTGCTGCCCGAATTCTCGGCGTTGGAAAACATCACGTTGCCGCAACTGGCCAATGGTGTTTCGGCCAAAGACGCGGATGCACGTGCGCAAGACCTGTTGGCGCGCGTTGGCATAGCGGATCGCGCCAGCCACCGGCCTGCAGCCTTGTCAGGGGGCGAGCAGCAACGGGTGGCGTTTTGTCGGGCTTTGGCCAATGAGCCGCGATTGTTATTGGCGGATGAGCCAACGGGCAACCTTGATCCCGGCACGTCAGATCAGGTGTTTGGTGCGCTGATGGAACTGGTGGCGGGCACTGGTCGGTCGGCATTGATTGCCACGCATAACATGGAGCTGGCATCGCGGATGGATCGGGTTTTACGTTTGGAAAACGGGTTGCTGGTTTAGGGGTAGAAGTTATGGGCTGAGTGAAAGAGTGAGATGTCAGCGACGAACCAAGACATACACACCTACTTACTTTCGAGAAGAGGTATCTCAATGACTGGGCCATTGCACGCGTCGCAAATATGCATCACCCAATTTTCCTGAATTTTGTGGTTGCTAGTTGACCCGTTCGGCCCGTGACCAATATTGAAGAGCCCATATGTATTGTAGTTTGCGTAAATAAGCGAAGTACCATCAAATTCTAATCTCAGTTCTTCAAGAAATCGACCTTCATGACTAGAATTTGAACGTTCCGCTGAGTAGCGAGCCATTAGCGTCAACGGTATATCTCTAGTCAATTTGTCACCCAAGAAAACTCTTACAAGGTAAAGTCCAAACGGGGTGTCATCCCACAAGATGAATGCAGAACCATTAACGTCTTTTACCAAAGAAAATATGAGGTTAGGAAATAGTCGCGAACGGAATATTTTACCAGAAATGCAAACGTGATGTTCATCCCTGTCACTCTGTTTAAGGAAGGCCGTGTCACGGCATGTGTTGTGCATTTGTTCGGGCAGAAACGGATATGCCTCGCTCGCAAGGAAAGTATCTAGTTGCTGTGTCTCCAATGAACTTAGCAAATAGACTCGTTCCGTCACCATTTCAAATCCAGCCTCAGATAAAGGTTGGCCTGATGATGATTTCGCTCCAATTGTGAAGGCCAATAGCATTGTTAATACTAGGCGTTGCATCAGTTCCTCTCTTTAAGACAAGCCAATCGTTGCAACGTAGACAGTAATCACAACAGTTCCAACCCGAGTTCCAACTAAATGCCTGCAATGTCCGTACTATTGATGTTCATCGAGAATAAAATTGGTCACCTCACCCTAAGCCTGCTGCGTCACCCAAACGCCTATTCCCATGATCGCCAGCCCAGTTGCGCGGGTAAAGGTCAGCGGGCTGATCTGTGCACCGAACAGGCCAAAATGGTCAATTGCGGCGGCGCTGATCAGCTGGCCGATCAGCACAAAAAACACCGCATTCCCTACTCCGAATGTCGGGGCGATATAGGTCACGGACAGCACATAAAACGCCACCAGAACACCGCCCAGCAAAAGATGTTTTGGTGCCCCGGCAACGCGCGATACCGCTTGCGGACCAGTTGTCAATGTCACAATGGCTGCGGTGGCAAGGGCTACGGTGAACAGGATTGTTGCGGCTGCAGCCGGTGAACCCATGTATTTGCCAAGAGCCGCATTCAGGGCTGCTAGTGTTGGTATTCCGATCCCTGCGGCCAACATGATGAGCGCGTATTGTGACATGTGAAACTCCGGTGTGATGCCTTGATCTGGATCATTGCGAGGAGCGCGTTGATGATCAACCTTGTAAGTAATTTTTAGTGGATGAAAATACCAATGCACAGGTTGATTCCGATACCGGTTTGTGGCGGATTACTTGCCGAAATGGCGGGCTGTGCGCCCGACAAGCCAACAAATGGCCCGGTTTTGGAGGGGCCAACAGTAATCTGGACTACGCAAGATGGGCGCGAAATTGAAACATCTGCCGCTTTGCTTGCCTTGGCGGAGTATATGGAAACGCTTAGGGATCTTTGATCCGTCTATCGAAAAAGGGGATTGTTATGCTGAAACAGAGATTGGGGACGGTTGCGCTGCTCTTTTGGTCAGGCGCTGCGCTGGCACAGGATGCCGAAGTTGGGGCTGAACTTTACCGCAGCCATTGTGCGACCTGCCATGGGATCGAGGCAACCGGGCAGGGGCCGATGGCCGGCGTTCTGGTCATCAAGCCGGTAGACCTGACAAAACTTACAGCGAACAACAATGGTGAATTTCCAACCGCCCGGGTTGCGGCTCGCATTGATGGGCGCGACCCATTGGTCAGCCATGGAAGTCCGATGCCAGTCTATGGCCATTTCTTTGAAGGTCAGGATACCGCGATCAAGGCTCCGTCCGGGCAGCCGATCATGACCAGCTTGCCAATTGCCGATTTGGTGGCTTATCTAAAGTCGATACAAGAGGGCTGAGAACAGGTTCGATCTTGGGGGAGTTTGAGATGAATTATTTTACTTTTACAGCATTGCCTGCGTTGGTGCTGGTCGCCGCTTGTGCCAATGGTGATATGCCGGAAGCGCAGGAGGGCGAAAGGTTGTTTGCGGACAACTGTACGGCGTGCCACGACTATCGCGGCACCGGATCACCGCAGTTGATTGGCGGGCAAGCCGCGCCAGACCTGACCCGAATTTCTGCCCGTAATGGCGGCGAGTTCCCAGTGGCGCAGGTGCTGTCGCAGATTGATGGCTATGGCCGGGGAAAAGTTTCAACCGAAGTGATGCCCGAATTTGGCCTTTTGTTGCAGGGCGAACTGGTTCCCATTGAAGTTGACGGTACGCTGACGCCCACGCCACGCCCTTTGGCGGCATTGCTAGCCTATCTTGAAAGTATTCAGGTGCCCTAACTGCAGATGCCTTTGATCCGGGCATCTTTCCAAGGCAGGCTGACTTTCGCACCCTTCCAGTCGCCAGGCAAGTCAGACACCGGAAATGCACCTGACAACATGCTGTGCAACCGCTTGGTACGGGCAGCGCCCGGGTCCAAAGCACGGCAGCAGACATATTCTTCGACAATCGCGCCCTGTTGTTCATAGCTATAGGACAGAAATTCCGGCGCTCCGTTCAGATCAAACAAATAAGGATCGTCTGAACGCCCATGTTCGGCGGCGGCGCGCATAGGGCTGAATCCTGTGCGGGCGCGGTTTTGCCATTGCCAGACATGGGTCATCTCATGGGCAAACAGCATGGCCGCAATCAGGTGAATTTGCTCGGGGTAATCCGGTTGGTAGTTCTTCGTGTACCAGTCTTTGGTGAAATAGACCTTGTTGAACAGTGTCACCGCGGCCGGGCTGACGGTAACAACCTCTTCTTTCCCGGGCGGCAGAATGCGTTCGCGACAGGCCAGACGCGGACGGGCTTTGCGCTTGAAGGTGAAGCTGCCAACAGGGGCACCCTTGACCAATCG
>PIVL01000904.1 GCA_003354145.1 Paracoccaceae bacterium | reverse complement strand
CGATGCCGAGAGCTGGAGCAAGTTTGACGATCTGTTTGATGCTTATTGGTTCAACGTCGGCAAACAACGCGCAGATACAGCGCGCAACGATCATATCCGCGTTCGGACGTCGCGCCCGGTGCTTTGGCAACAACATATTGAAGGTGACGATGAAGGCGATGATCCGGGGCTGGATAACGTTACGCCTGATAACGGTGAAGGCGAGGCCGAGGGAACAGATGGTCAATTGATCGCCACCCTGACCGACAACCTGTCCCGTCGTGATCTGCGCGAACTGATGGATGAAGAAAGCCAACGGCAGGCAGAAAAGATCGCCCGTCGCCTTGCCCACGCGATCCGCGACCGACGCTCGCGCAGGCGCAAACAGGCGTTGCGCGGTGCTGCGTTGGACATGCGCCGTATTCAGCGCGCTTCATTGGCGCGAGGTGGTGAGCCAATGGATCTGTTTCGAAAGGCGCGCCCGCCAAGGCCCATGCAGATCGTGGCAATTTGCGATGTCAGCGGGTCGATGACGGTATATGCACGGGTGTTTCTGGCCTTTCTCAAGGGGTTGGTTGATAGCGACACCAAAGCGGATGCATATCTGTTTCACACCAGACTGATGCGGGTGACCGAGGCCCTGCAAGACCATGACACATTGCGTGCTGCCGGACGGTTGTCGCTGATGGCCGAAGGCTTTGGCGGCGGAACGGACATTGCCGGCAGCCTTGACAGCTTTGTCACGGGATATGGCGCCAAAGCACTGAACCGACGGACATTGGTGCTGATCCT
>PIVL01000903.1 GCA_003354145.1 Paracoccaceae bacterium | reverse complement strand
AGAGCAAAGTGGACGGATCACGAATTGTGTACCGAATTGTCCCAATAACTTTCCGGATAACCAGAAATTAATTGTAAGCGCTTCGCGATCCCCGCCGAGGCCACAAGCAGCTATGTGGCTATAGAGTGAGAAGTTGACCTCATATTAAGATATCTTGTTTGACTTGAAGGCTCCAAGAGCTAATGCCCAGCTAAACCTAGCAGCTTAGAAGCCAAGCTTGCCCCAAGATTGGCCTAAGTTGGGAGCATTTTGAGGCCAAAAAGGGGCAGAACTAGCTGGGGATTAAGATTTTCAAGCTATCAGGTGAGAAGTTGACCTTATGTTGTGATATCTTGGCTGGCTTGTGGGCTCGAAAAGCTAATACCCAGCTAAATCCAGCATTTGGGACGCCAAAATGTCCCCAAGACTGGTTTAAGTTGGGCCAGGAAGGGGAGCATCTTGAGGCCAAAAAGGGGCAGAACTAGATGGGGATTAGGATTTTCAGGGTATCAGGTGAGAAGTTGACCTTATGTTGTGATATCTTGGCTGGCTTGTGGGCTCCAAGAGCTAATCCCCAGCTAAATCCAGCATTTTGGAGGCCAACCTAGCCCCAAAACTGGCTTAAGTTGGGCCAGGAAGGGGAGCATTTTGAGGCCAACAAGTGGCAGAACTAGCTGGGGATTAGGATTTTCAGGCTATCAGGTGAGAAGTTGACCTTATGTTGTCATAGCTTGGCTGGCTCGTGGGCTCCAAGAGCTAAACACCACTAGAAATTGAGGCTTAGGGAGGTCTGC
>PIVL01000425.1 GCA_003354145.1 Paracoccaceae bacterium | reverse complement strand
CTTTCCGCGATCCCCTCACGACGGCAAAGCTCTGAGATCGAACTCTCCCCGCGTAGACCATCCAGAACAATCCGGATTTTCTCTTCGGCCAAAAACTCTAGCTTAGCAAAACAACCCGGTCTGTCTCAAAGGCCGTGACGGGTTACACAGCTCCGTAAGTAGATCGCGACCGGTCCATTGCAGACACAGACAAAGTTCTTTCCTGCTGTAGTACAGCTATCGCAATCAATTCGGGTCACCGACCACGGCGTTTGAAAACAAAGCGGCATAAATAGAAACGCCTGCGCCGATAAAGCAGCGCGCCTCCCTTGCAGCTTGCCAAATAGAATTGATACCGCTCTTTCCCAACGATTTCGATTGCCCGGTCACGATTGGCTTTGAGGCCATCGGCCCAACTTGCGAGGGTTTTTGCGTAATCTTCCGGGTGGTTCTCCATCGAGACCAACTCAAGATTGGGATGTGCTGCCTCAATCACTTCAGCAATTTCCGGCAGGTCACTTTCGGGAAACACATCGTGGATACGGATAAGACCGCGTTCAGTGTCATTCGCGTCTCCCCAGGCCATCGTTTGCAGCGAAAAACGGCCATCCGGTGTCATCCATTCCGCGCAGCGTCGGAAAAATTCGGAATAGGTGGCAAGCCGGTCTTCGTGCGAGGCGCCGGGTTTGACGAAATGTTCAAAGGCTCCGACGCTGACGATGGATTCAAATGGCGTGTCGGGTGTGTAATACTCATAGCTTAACAATTCTGCAGACACATTCGGGATTTTCAACCCAGTGATATAGTCACGCTGCAGCGGGCTTAGTGTCAGCCCCTGCGACGACGCTGCGCCACGATCCTGTACTGCTTTGCTGATCAGGGTGCCCCAGCCGCATCCCACGTCCAGCATACGTCCGCCTTCAACAACATTGGCCGCATCCAGATGGTATTTGATCTTGTCCGCCTGTGCCGCGTCAAGGGTCATATCCGGGTCGCTGTAACGCGCGGCCGTATAAGTCATGCTGTTGCCAAGCCAAAGCGAAAAGAACGCGGCGGGCATGTCATAGTGAAATTCTATGGCCTCTTGTGAGGCTCCGGAATTTTCGTCTGTCATCTTAAGTCCCTTTGCCAAGCAAACCGTTAATACTGTCGGCAATCACGGCAATGCTGTCTTCAAAATTAAGGAAATCGTCCGGCAGCGGAATACCGGCCAATTCTTCTAGCCGTTCAATCAGGAAGACTGCCCCAAGCGAGTCAAGACCAAGCGTTTCAACAGTGTCTTGTCCGCTGATCTGCGCCGACTTCAGATGCTCTGGCAATTCCTCTTCCTCGGCCAGCGATCGCACAACCCCGGCAACGCGTTCGACGGTCCATGCCCCTGTGTGTTCCTGATCTGTCATACCATTCCCTCTCGATAAAGTGCCGCCGTCTTTTGGCGCATAAGCTTGCCACTTGATGTGCGTGGCAGCCGCCCCCCTTGGGCGTTTCGGATCACGTCGATCTGCAATCCGATTTCGCTTGCCACGGCGGCGGCGGCAATGCGTGCGTTCTGATCATCCCAGTTCCGGCTTTCGACCAGCAGGATAATTTCTTCCTTCCCAAGATCGGCCCGGCGATTTGCAAACGCGGCAACCCGGCCTGTGCGAAGACCCAGGGCCTCTTCTGCGACGACCTCGACAAGAGCCGCTGGAAAACTTTCAGCACCACGCTTTAGCACATCCTTGTACCGTCCGGTAATGAACAGCAGGCCGTGCCGAAAAAAGCCAAGATCGCCGGTCTCAAACCACGCATTTTCGCCAACTTCCGGCTGGTCAAGATAACCTTTCATCACCGACGGACCACGTACCATAACACGGCCTTCGCTGCCTTCGGCTACAGGGTTATCGTTCTCGTCTATGATTTGAAACTCCATGCCCTCAAGGGGTGGGCCACAAGACACAACCCCCTCCTCGACGCTCCAAAGCGATCCGGGATCACCACAAGAGATACCAACAACCGTTTCCGCCATACCGTAGGTTGGTTGCAGCACACCCTTTGCCAGATTGGCCGACGCATAGGCCTGCTCGAACGCGTCCAGCACGTTTGGAAAGACCGACTCTCCGCCAATCCAAGCATAACGCCACGAGCTAAGATCCACATCCTTGGCCTTGCGTCTGGAGAGAAGTTTAAGAGCCGTCGGAGGGGCGGTGGAAACGGTGCCGTTGTACTTTGAAATTGCCTCGAGCCATGCAGACGGACGCCGCACGAACGTGTCTGTTTCCATCAGAACCAGATCGGAGCCACATCTAAGTGACAGCAATACAGCCATCAATCCCATGTCGTGATAAAGCGGCGCCCAGGACACCATACAGTCGCGATCTGTCATTGCCGTTCTTTTGGCCAAGGCGTCCAGATTCGCCTTGAGTTGGCCAAACCTGACGACCGCACCACGCGCGCCCCCCGTACTTCCAGAGGTAAACTGGATAAAGGCCATGTCGTCAGCCGGGCGCGCTATGATTTGCGTCATTGGGGCTGGATTGCTTGTGGTCTCTTCCTCAAATCCGGGAAGAAGCATGGTTTCATATGGGCTGGTTATCTGTTCGGACAACATTGAGGGCTGTGACTGCACCAACATTTTTGGGCGCAATACCGACAGGACATTTTCGATACGGCTTTGCGAGCGTTCAGTGTCGCTGCGGCCTGCATATGACGGCAGAATGCAAAACGTGGCCCCTGCAATCCAACAGCCAAGCATCGCGGCCACGTTATCAAGCCCACCGGTCAACCAAAGAGCAACCTTGTCACCGGGTTCTACACCGCGAGTTTTCAGAAGATCAGCAACCGAATTGGCATATGCTGCGACAAACCCGGATGAAACGTGCAACCCCTCGGTGTGCGCGCGACTGACATAGTGAAAATTCTTTGGCCAGATAATGTGCACGTTCTGCCTTTTCGTCAAGTTGGCTCTGTGTTTGGCAATCTTACAACATATTACAAAGGTGATTCAATGAGCGCTTTCGGACTGAGCTCGCTAATGTGAGCCATGTACACAACGGCACATGGCATATTATGGAATAAGCAGTATAGGTAATATTCTTTGACCTATATTTCCGACTTTTTTAGTTATACTCGTTGGCCTGAATTGACCTAATTTCTGTCGGATCAAACGACTTTGTATTCGTCCAGCGAGATGATCCGAAAGTTGTCGCTGACGGTGTCAGTGAACTCGCGCCACTT
>PIVL01000902.1 GCA_003354145.1 Paracoccaceae bacterium | reverse complement strand
CACATAGTGCGGCATGGTCACGCTGCTGTTGCTGCTGCTGCTGCTGCTGCTGTAGCTGCTGCTGCTGCTGCTGCTCCTGCAACGAACGCATAGCCGACCGATACTGCTCCTCCGCCTCGGACTTGATGTCGGCAGTCCTCTGCGCATGGCGCTTTTCTGCCTCGGCTTCGACCTCGCGGATGCGCGCGTTGGCGGTCGAATGCACATTGTGCAGCTGCTCCTGGAGCTGCTCGCTGCGAGTGCGCATGTCGTGCAACTCCTCGCCGCGATTCGCAGCCTTTTGCTGCTCTGCCTGCAACTGCCCCAGCGTGTTCTGCATCTGCTGTTGCAGCTGCCGCTGAAACTGTTGAAGTTGCATGGCAACGGTGGCATCGCGCTCCTGCATGTCAGCGCGGATGCGCGCCACCTCGTCTGTGCTGGAAGCACTGGCTTGCCGTCCGGGGTCACGGGAACCACCGAACATGCGTCGCCGAGGTGCGGCCACGGGCTCAGCGTCATCTGACCGACGCTTGACCGAGCCACTGCGTGGACCGCTCCGCACGGGTAGGTACGCGCGTGCGGGTTCCTCCATAGGAGTATGCATGGGCGTGGGTACGCTGTTGCCCGCGGACGCGGTTCCATAGGAACTGTCGCGCGAGACGTCATGCATGTTTGTGTTTGCCTGTGTGTCATTGACATTAGGTTTAAACACTTCGTGCTGCGCGCGCGCCTGTGCATCGCTGCCGCCCGCGCGCGCTGCGGCCGCCGCTACATCAGTAGACGAAGTCGACGGCTT
>PIVL01000901.1 GCA_003354145.1 Paracoccaceae bacterium | reverse complement strand
AGACGAGACGATCTCACCGCCCGGCGCCGCCACGCAGCACCTCTCGGACCCGCCACACGGCCCGACACGCGCCACCGCTACGGGCTCTCCCGCGAGCGGGACACTCGCCAAGGCCGAAGACGAGACGCGCGTCGCGGGGACGCCCGGCAGCGTCGAGGACGAGGCGCCTGACGGGCCGCGACATGTGACCGAGTTCGCCCCGGGTGCGGACTCCTCGCTCGGCTCCTTCCTCACCACCGGCGACACCACCGTGCCGGCCGGACGCAAGCTCTACGAGCCCGCCCCGGCCGCCGACTCCTCGATCGGCCTCTCCCACGCCACGGCCTCGAGGTCCGGCGCGTTTCTCTTGGACAACAAGATGTCCACCGCGCCCACCTCGCCCGTTGCCGCGCCCGCCACGTCCGCGAGCAAGCTCGCCCCGGCAGCGGACCCCTCGCTCGGCACACTCCTCTCGGACAAGACGTCCACCTCGCCGGCTGCGGATCCCCCGCTCGGCTCCTTCCTCTTCTCCGGCGACGCCACCGTGCCGGGCGTGCGCGCGCTCGACAGCAAGCTCGCCCCGGCGGCGGACTCCTCGCTCGGCCTCTCCTCCCTCGCCACGACCTCGAGGTCCGGCGCGCTTCTCTTGGGCAACAAGATGCCCACCGCGCCCGCGGGCCCGAGCACCGGCACCGTCAACTTCGGAGGCCCCGACAAGCACGATGAGACGGACAGCGGCACGGCGGCGCTGTCGTCCACCGACTCGGCATCTTCACCGTCCGATGACGACCCGATGT
>PIVL01000900.1 GCA_003354145.1 Paracoccaceae bacterium | reverse complement strand
GCCGCATGCCGCGCCCGAGCCGCCCGATGCCGCGACATCGCCCGTATCGCCCGTCGCGGCGTGCGGCGCCGATGGGCGTAGCGCGCGCGCCGCGCGAGCACTGGGCGAGGGTGATCGAGGTGCGCGGCAGCTGACCGCCGTAGCGCATGGCTCACCCGCGTCCACATCCGCCATGCCCTGGCTCTGCGTCTCGGGGCTGCGTCCGCCGCGCCGAGACGGCGAGTCGCTCTCCGCGTCCCCGGTCGCGACCGACTGCGCGTGCGGCCTCGTCTCTGTCGCCGCCGCGCCGGCGGTCGAGGCCGCGCCCGGCGCCGTTGTTGCGGCCAGCGCGTCGCTTGCCCGCGCCGCCTCCGGTTGCTGCGCGTACTCCTCCCTCCACTGCTGCACAGCTCGTGCGAGCCTCGCGCCGTCATATGGATCGTGCGCGGCATGCGCCAGCCGCACACTGACGCTGGGGTCGGCTCTTACGCGAATCATGAACAGATGCGCCCGCGTGTGCGTGGGAGCCGTCTCCGTCAGCAACATCCGCATGGGCGCCTTGTACAGGCAGTCGTCTCGTACCTGGTCGTAGCGCACGCTGCCGCCGAACATGTCGATGTCGCAGCGCGGCCACACACGGTAGTACGCCTCGCTCGTCGGGTCCCGCGCGCCGCTGATGCCCTCACGCTGCAGCAGACGGCGGAACGGCCACGTATAGCCCGATAGCGTGCCCGTGAACGAGTCATACGTGGCGCTCCACTCAACCTGCAGGAGCACGCTATCGCAGATCGCCGGCG
>PIVL01000424.1 GCA_003354145.1 Paracoccaceae bacterium | reverse complement strand
CAACGGCCTTGAACCAAGTACTAACCGTAGCTTCGGTCACTGACTCGCCCAAGGTTGGTACCATGATATCTGTACCGCCAGCGGCAGTTGGTGTCGGCGCTACCACAGCGCTAGAGCCTTCAAGGATGGTTGCCAGCAAGGCGTTGACGCCTACGGTTTCTCCTTCGGGGGCGACGATCTCGCCCATCGTGCCCGCAGACGGGCTCGGCACTTCTACAGTGACTTTGTCGGTTTCGAGCTCACATAGCATTTCATCTACGGCAACAGCATCGCCTGGATTTTTGAACCACGTGGCCACTGTGGCCTCGGTCACGGATTCGCCCAATGTGGGAACGCGTACTTCGGTTGTCATGGCTTAGTTCCTTCGATGCTCAGCGCCTCGTTTACGAGAGCGGTTTGTTGGGCTTTGTGTTGGCTGGCCAAACCCGTAGCGGGCGAGGCCGAAGTAGCGCGGCCGACATAGCGCGCACGGGAATATTTGGCTTTGATGCGGTCAAGAACCCATTCAATATTGGGTTCGATAAAGGTCCAGGCACCTTGGTTTTTGGGCTCTTCCTGACACCAAACGATTTCGGCGTGTTTGAAACGTCCAAGTTCATTCACCATGGAAATGGCTGGGAATGGATAGAACTGCTCGACCCGCATCAGATAAACATCATCAATGCCGCGTGCATCACGTTCCGCGAGCAGGTCGAAATAGATTTTACCGGAACACAGCACCAGACGTTTGATTTTGTCGTCGGCTTTCAGTTTTGTCTCAGAGTCGCCTTTTTGCGCATCATCCCATAGCACCCGATGAAAGCTTGAGCCCGTGGTGAAATCATCGATCGTACTGACGGCCAGTTTGTGGCGCAGCAATGATTTTGGCGTCATCAGGATCAGCGGTTTACGGAATTTTCGATGCACCTGACGGCGCAAGATGTGAAAATAGTTTGCCGGAGTAGTACAGTTGGCGACGATCCAGTTGTCCTGTCCGCACATTTGCAGGAACCGTTCAAGGCGTGCGGACGAATGTTCCGGCCCTTGCCCTTCGAACCCGTGAGGCAGCAGGCAAACCAGGCCCGACATACGCAGCCATTTGCTTTCGCCTGAACTGATGAACTGATCGAACATGATCTGTGCTCCATTGGCAAAGTCGCCGAATTGAGCCTCCCATGCGACAAGAGCATTTGGTTCGGCCAGAGAATAACCGTATTCGAAACCCAGAACAGCATATTCCGACAGCATGGAATCAATGACCTCATACTGGGCCTGGCCTTCGCGGATGTTGTTGAGCGGGAAATAACGCTCTTCGGTGTTCTGGTCGATCAAGCCGGAATGGCGCTGGCTAAACGTGCCGCGCGTAGCGTCCTGTCCCGAAAGTCGAACCGGGTAGCCTTCGGTCAGCAGCGAGCCAAAAGCCAGTGCTTCGCCCGTAGCCCAGTCTAAGCCTGCGCCAGTTTCAAACATATGTTTTTTTGCGTCTAGCAGGCGGCCAATTGTCTTATGCAAGGGAAACCCATCGGGAACGCGCGACATGCTAGCACCAACCTCGGAAAAGGTTTCCTCTGAAATTGCAGTATCGCCGCGAATGTAGTCTTCTTTGTTGCGGTCCAGATGTGACCAGCGGCCATCCAGCCAGTCGGCCTTGTTGGGTTTGTAATCTTTTCCAGCCTCGAATTCGTCGTTCAGATACGCCTGAAACGCCGCCTTCATGTCCTCGATCTCGCCCTCGGGGATCAGGCCATCTTTGACCAGCCGTTCGGTATAAAGCGACAGGGTGGTTTTGTGGGTCTTGATCTTCTTATACATGATCGGGTTGGTGAACATGGGCTCATCGCCCTCGTTGTGACCAAATCGACGGTAGCAGAAAATGTCGATTACCACGTCCTTGTGGAATTTCTGGCGGAATTCAGTTGCCACTTTGGCAGCATGAACCACGGCTTCGGGGTCGTCGCCGTTAACATGAAAAATCGGGGCCTCGACCATCAGCGCAATGTCGGTCGGATAGGGCGAGCTGCGTGAAAAATGCGGAGCGGTGGTAAAGCCGATTTGGTTATTCACAATGACGTGCATGGTGCCGCCTGTCTTGTGACCTTTAAGGCCGGACAGGCCAAAGCCCTCGGCAACCACACCCTGACCGGCAAAAGCGGCATCACCATGCAGTAAAACCGGCAACACGGATGTGCGGTCTATGTCGTTGTTCTGGTCCTGTTTGGCGCGCGCTTTGCCCAGGACAACCGGGTTCACAGCCTCTAGGTGGCTAGGGTTGGCGGTCAGTGACAAATGCACTGAATTCCCATCAAATTCACGATCTGACGACGCGCCCAGATGGTATTTCACATCACCGGATCCATCGACGTCTTCGGGTTTGGAACTGCCACCCTGAAATTCGTTAAAGATGGCACGATAGGGTTTCTGCATAACGTTGGCCAGCACCGACAAACGGCCACGGTGCGGCATGCCGATGATGATATCGCGGACCCCAAGAGCCCCTCCGCGCTTAATGATCTGCTCCATCGCCGGAATCAGGCTTTCACCACCATCCAGACCAAAGCGTTTGGTGCCCATGTATTTGACATGCAGGAATTTCTCAAAGCCTTCGGCCTCGACCATTTTGTTCAGAATGGCCTTGCGGCTTTCGCGGGGGAACTGGACTTCCTTGCCCAGACCTTCGATCCGCTCTTTCAGCCAGCCGGCCTGTTCGGGGTTGGAAATGTGCATGTACTGCAGCGCGAATGTGCCGCAATAGGTGCGTCTGACGATCTCAACAATCTGGCGTATTGACGCCATTTGCAGGCCAAGAACGTTGTCGATGAAAATGGGGCGATCCATGTCGGCATCAGAGAAGCCGTATGTTTTTGGATCAAGCTCTTGATTCAATTCTTCATTGCGCATGGTCAGCGGATCAAGATCAGCAACCAGATGGCCCCGAATACGATAGGCGCGGATCAGCATGATGGCGCGGATGCTGTCCAGCACGGCGCGTTTGATCTGGTCATCAGACACGGACACGCCGGTTTTGGCTGCTTTTTCTGCGATCTTGTCGCCAGCCGCTTTGGTCTCTTCTACGGCCTTTGGATAATCCCCTGTCAGGGCCAGCGTCAGGTCATCATTTGGTACGGGCGGCCAGTCATTGCGGGCCCAGGACGGGCCACTTGCTTCGGCTTTGACGTCCAGTTCAGCGTCACCCATCTGACGGAAGAATTCGGCCCATGCCGCATCCACGGCA
>PIVL01000899.1 GCA_003354145.1 Paracoccaceae bacterium | reverse complement strand
GTAGTACAGAGTGGTGCAGAGGTTGTGTTGAGCCCTGCTGGCCCTGACCCCCCGGCTTGGTTCGTCCCGCTGGCCTTGTTAGTCCCTAACCTAACCTAAGTGGTACAGAGTGGTACAGATTGGTACAGGAAATGGTACAAAGCTGTTCAGAGTGGTACAGTGGTACAGAGTGGTAGAGAGTAGTACAGAGTGGTGCAGAGGTTGTGTTGAGCCCTGCTGGCCCTGACCCCCCGGCTTGGTTCGTCCCGCTGGCCTTGTTGGTTCCTAACCCAGCCTTAGTGGTACAGAGTGGTACAGAGTGGTACGAAGTGGTACAGAGTGGTACAGAGTGGTGCAGAGTTCGTGGTTCAGCGTAGTGCAGAAAGTGAAGCATTGGCGCAGCAGTGGTACAGCATTGTTGCAACATTTGTGCAACAGCGGTGCAGCAGTGGTACAGCAGCAGGAAGCGGCAGTAATAATAAGAATAGTAGTAGCAATAGTAGGTGGCAGTAAATAGTAAGCAGTAGTAAGTAGTAAATAGTAATGAAGACGTGGTAAGTAATAGGTGGTGATAGCGATAATAGTAGTACTAGTTAGTATTAACTGTTAGACCCCATTCGGGGTTGTGTTCCCTTTGACAGTCTCATTCAAATCAAGGTGGAAAAAAACACCCCACAACCTCCTTATCAGCCATAGGCTGGTCTTATAGGTATTGCTTAATGCTGTTGTTGTTGTCGCCGTCGTCGCTGCCGTGAGTGACTCACTTTGTTTTTACGCTGTTGGTACAGGAGCGACCCCA
>PIVL01000101.1 GCA_003354145.1 Paracoccaceae bacterium | reverse complement strand
ATCATTTTTCAGCGCAGTCCAGGTTTTCAGATGCCAGGTTCCGGCAAAAGGTGATGGTTTGGTCATAGTTGCACCTCAGTTCAGAAAAATTAGTACGGCGGTGGCCGCAATCAGGACATATGCAGTGAACGCCCTATTCCAATTCAGTCCCACCTCGTGGGGCGGCTTGTTGATACTGCGCCCGGTGACGCGGATCGTTGCGCCAAACGGGGAAATGCCGGTTGCTAGCCCCCAGGTAACTATGCCGACAAAGGCAAGCATGTAAGGGTTGAAATCAAACCCGGCGAGCTGAGCAAGTATCTCGACGCTGACCGCGACGGATATGATGGGGTTCAAGCCAATTGGCGCAGTGAACGCAACCGTCCACATCATCAGCGCCAGCAGCCAACCTTCGGTCAGGCCCAGCCCAGCGATGAAATGCCCCAGCCTTTCAGTGTCGATCTGGTAGGGCAGAATGACTGCGATGAAACCTGCGGACGACAGGATCGCGATTTCCGAGCGCAGGGTCACCAGGTCAGGCAGAATGCGTCCGAGAATACGTTGTTTGCCCAACAGCAGCGCTCTAAACGGTCCGGCGCGGCCATACTGTACAGTAATCCAGGCCATGCCGAACATCGGAACACACATTAACAGGGCCGCAATGGGCCGGATCCCGGTCCACCAGCTCAAGCAGACGGCGACCGCGAGAATACCGCTCGTTAACAGTGCCATCGGCATCAAAGTGAGCAGAACACGGCCCATCGGCTGTGCGTCGGCAATGTGGCCGCGCCGGGGATAGGACAGCCTGTCCAGCACCCAACCAAAGCCCATAAATACTGCCGCCGTTGCTGCCCCCATCGGGGCGAACTGATACCAGTCAAGATCCGGCACCGCAGATAGCACCACCAAAACCGTGACTGCCGTGGGCGCCCACATGGTAAAAGCGGTGAAGCCACGGACCAGCGCCAGTGACATCCGGCGCAGGCGAATTTCCCGGACTGCGGGGCTGGTTTCGTTGGCGGCATCTTCGATGCTGCGCCGGTTCATCGTACCCAGCAGATTGATCGCTCCAAGGTTCAGGAGCATCGCAAATAGATGACCCCCAAGCGTGATCATGGCATAGCGCCGCCCCGGTGGCTGGTTGACGATCACCCGCCCGCTTTCCAACACCATGCGTGAAGACATGGCAGCCGAGCGTAGAATGTCCATGGCGACCAAAAACAGGGTGAAAAAGGCGCTGCGCCCGATGGCGCGGGCCAACACATCTGGCGGTAGATTTCCAAGGATGAAAAATGTCAGGCCCAGCAACAACCCCACCGAAAATGTCAGTTTAGCAATCAAAGCCAGATTGCGCCATTCCAGCGCCACCCATATCAGCAACGCGATACCCGCAAAGGGTGCCAAGCCGGGAATGGCGCGAAATTCGCTAACCACTGCAAACAGGCAAACAGCGATCAGCAGGCAGATACCGAGAACTAGAGAGCGGGGCACTTTGGTCATCTGCTTGCCTCGCTGTAATGGGCGTCGCGGGACAGGTCTTCGCGATGATCCGGCGCGGCAAGGGCGATTAACGCCTTGCTGCGTTCGGCTAAGGTCAGGCCACGCAGGTCGGCCACACCGTATTCGGTCACGACCAGATCGACGTCAGAACGTGCCGTTGTTACTTGCGGCCCGGTCAGCCGTGCCACGATACGCGAGCGGCTACCCTTGGCACTAGTGGCGGGCATGGCAATCACTGACAGTCCGTCGCGTGCAGAGGTGGCTGCATGCATGAAATCCGGCTGGCCGCCAATGGCACCCAGATAGCGGTTGCCGACTTGTTCAGCGTTCACCTGACCCAGCAGATCCACCTCAAGCGCCGAGTTGACGGCAACAAGGTTGCTCAGTTGTGCCAATTGCGCCGCGCCGTGGGTCACGTGTGTCTGGCTCAGGCAAAAGGCGCTGTTGTCGGCCATGAAATTCGCCAGTTTCTGGCTGCCAATTGCTACCGCGCCAACGGAAATGCCGGTCATACCCGGTTTTCGCGCATTGTTCAGGGCGCCGCATTCGGCCAGATCAACGATTTCGTCGGTCACCAGCCCCGAATGCAGCCCCAGATCGCGATGACCTTGCAGAGCCTTCAGGATCGCCGAGGGAATCGCGCCAATGCCATATTGCAGCGTTGCCCCGTCCGGAATGCGGGCGCCAAGGAGCTGGGCGATGGCGGTTTCGGCCTCGCCCGGCGCGGGCGTGTGAAACTGCGGCAGCGCCAGATTGCTGTGTATGGTGGCAGTGATCAGGGATTCATCCAACGGGGCGTCCATGCGAACCCATGGCACGGCTGGGTTTATTTCGGCCAGAACAACACGTGCATGGCGCATCGCCACGGGCAGTACGTCATTGCACCAGCCCAGCGAATGGCTGCCGTCGGGCCCCGGCGGGCTGATCTGAATGAACAGTACATCGGGGCGCAGGACGCCAAGCCGGATCAGGCCAGGTAGGGCGGAATAGCGGCAAGGCACCATCTGAACCAGACCGGCATTATAGAGCGGTGCCAGAGCACCCAACGCCCCATAGCTCATCAGGGTGATGGCGTCGGTGTGTTCGGCCGTGAGGTTCTGGCCAAGCGACAGGCCGACAAAGGCGCGGGTCGGTGCAAATTCGTGCCGGTCCCTGGTGTATTTGCCAATCAGTGCCAACGGTTCGGCCATACCCTGACCCCAGGACACCAGATCGCCGGGGCGGATGTGGTCGGCTAGCCGCAGGGACGCAGCGTCGATTGGCGTCAGGGTCATCTTGTGTTGTCCCTTTGCAGGGCAATCACAGCACCTGTTTCCATCAGCGCGTCAGCTTCTGCGAGAGTAAAGCCCAGATCGGAAAGGATGTCGCCGCTGTCGGCGGACATTGCTGGGGCCGCACCGTGAACAGGCACCCTCTGACCGCTGGCAATCACGGGAAAGGGCACGGCGGGGCCAAAATCTGTTTGGTGATGCAAGCCGCGAGCGATGGCTTGCGGCGCAAGGATTGCCTCGGCATTGCTGACGCAGATCGCAGCAGGTACGTCAGCCGGATCAAACAACGTGATCCAGTCCTGCGCTGGTCTGGTGGCAAACATCTTGTCCAAATGGCTCATCAGGGCAACGTGGTTTTGCAACCTCAAGACTTCGGTTGCGAATTCGGTGCCCCCCAGTTCGGGTGCAAAATCGCGGGTGGCATCAACCAGATTGTGCCAGAATTTTTCTTCGACGACGGTCAATGCAATTTGGCGGTCATCGGCACAGAGGAACAGGTCGTTGGCCGGATAGAGGTGTTCAATAGTGTCGGCCGGGGCTTCAAAGCCAAACCGCAGCGCGCTGGTGTAGAGCACGGATTCGTAGAGGCTGAGGTCCAGAGCCGCCCCTTTGCCTTCCCACAGGGCCGCCAGAATGGCGACAGCGGCAAAGGCACCCCCGGCAATATCGGCAACAGGCAATGATGCACGGCTGGGCGGCTGACGCAGCTGGCCGCGATAGGCAAGGCTGCCCCCCATAGCGAGATAGGCCAGATCGTGCCCTGCTTTGGTGGCGGCGGGTCCGGTCTGGCCAAAGCCGGACAGAGAACAATAGACAAGGTCGGGGTTGATTGCCTGCAATTGTTTGGGGCCAAAACCCAATCGCGCCGCCACACCTGGGCGGAACCCTTCGATCGCGACATCGCCATAAGCGGCCAGCTTTTTGATCACCGGACCGGCTGCAGGCGATTTCATGTCTATGGCGATACTCTTTTTTCCGCGGTTGGCGCCGTCGAACATATGACTTTTCATATGGCGCGCATAATCGCCACCTGGCGGTTCAACCTTGATAATTTCAGCCCCTAAATCCCCAAGAATCAGTGTCGTTAGAGGGCCGGGCAATAACATCGAAAAATCGATCACTTTGGTGCCTTTTAGCGGCTTCCACTCGTTCGTATCACTCATATATTCATCTTTCTTGTCATTTTCTGAAATCGATTTCCGATCACCGAAGACTATTCGAAAGCCCAATTAGGACCCTTTTAAATACATTTCGACGAAAATTCGAGTTTGAACAACCATCCTGATGGTAAAAAATATGTCTTGCCATATGTGATGTTCCGATAATAGAACTAACTTCATAAATGCGCAAATAATGAGAGAGAGCGTCTGTATAGCAACCTTAGGTGTTGCGGGCGCGTTGCCGAAAGGCCGAGGGAGGAAGACTGATGGCGGGACTGTGGTACGAGGAATTTAAAGAGGGTCAGGTGTTTGATCACGCTTTGTCACGCACGGTGACAGAATATGACAACATGCAGTTTTGCAACGCCACCCTGAACACCCAACCGCTGCACATTGATTTCCACTTTGCCGCCGAAACCGAATTTGGCCAGCCACTGGTCAATTCGCTGTTTACGCTGGGCTGCGTGATCGGGATGACGGTCACGGAAACCACATTGGGCACCACCATCGGCAATCTGGCGATGACCGACGTTAATTTCCCGCGCCCGGTGTTTCACGGCGATACCATCCGTACCCGAACCACGATCAAGTCTAAGCGGGAAAGCAAGTCGCGGCCCAATGACGGCATTGTCGTGTTTTATCACGAAGGGCTGAACCAGCGTGGCGAGGTGGTGGCCACCTGCTTGCGCACTGCGCTGATGCGCAAACGCCCCGCAGAAGCGGCGTGAGGGCTGGTTATGGATCTTCAATTCAGCAGTGACGATTTGGCGTTTCAGGACGAGGTGCGCAGTTTTCTGAAAGAGAACTTGCCCGCCAGCGTTCTTGACCGGTCGGATCGCGGGCTGCATCCGCTCAAGGACGATATTGTTGCTTGGCAGAAAACCCTGCACAAAAAGGGTTGGATCGCCCCCAACTGGCCGGTTAAGCATGGCGGCACTGGCTGGTCGCTGACCCAGAAATATATCTATAATCGAGAGTATTTTCTGACCGGCGCGCCGCAGACCATCGCCTTTGGTCTGAACATGGTCGGGCCGGTGATTTATACTTTCGGCACGCAAAAGCAGAAAGACAAATATCTGACCGACATTCTGCAAAGCAATGTATGGTGGTGTCAGGGCTATTCCGAACCCGGTGCGGGGTCCGATCTGGCATCTTTGCGCACCCGCGCTGTGCGCGATGGCGATGACTATGTGGTTAATGGCCAGAAGATATGGACCAGTTGGGCGCAATATGCCGACATGATGTTCTGCCTTGTACGCACGGACCCTGATGTAAAGCAGCAGGAGGGGATATCATTTCTGTTGATCGACATGACGTCTCCGGGCATCGAGGTGCGTCCGATCATTGGGCTGGACGGCGAACATTCGCTAAACGAGGTTTTCTTTGATGACGTTCGGGTTCCTGCCGAGAACCTGATAGGCGAGGAAAACAAAGGTTGGACCTATGCCAAGTTCCTTTTAGGCAACGAGCGTAACACCATCGCGCGTGTGTCCCGGTCACAATACCAACTGAAGCGGTTGAAAGAGGTGGCCAGAGCCGAACGGCGCGGGGCAGGGCACCTGATCGAGGACACCGATTTCCGTCGCCGCATCGCCAGAATCGAAACCGACCTGATGGCACTTGAGGCGATGGAGCTGCGCTATCTGTCACAAGATATTGCCGGCAAGAAACTGATGGCTGAACCTTCGGTATTGAAAATTCGCGGTGCCGAGATCGCGCAGGCGATTAAGACCCTGACGGTCGAGGCGCTGGGGCCGTACGGCATGGTCTACGAATCCGAAGATCAGTTGACGATGCGCAACGATGGCCCGCTGGGGCCGGAATACGCACATGGCGCCATGGCCGATCATCTCTATCAGCGGGCGGCTACGATCTATGGTGGCACCAACGAAATCCAACGCAACATCATTGCAAAACTGATTCTGAGGTGACCGGCTATGAATTTTGAACTTTCCGGTGAACAGCAGATGCTGAAAGACAGCGTCGAGCGTTTTGTTCAGGACAATTATGAATTTGCCAAACGCAAAGATCTGGCGGGTTCGGCCTTGGGTTATAGTGATAGCCATTGGGCGGTGTTCGCCGAAATGGGATGGCTTATGCTGCCCTTTGCCGAGGAAAACGGCGGGCTTGGTGGCAGTGCGGTCGATATGGGGGTCGTGACCGAGGCGCTGGGGGCCGGTATGACACTGGAACCGCTGGTGCCGTCGGTTCTGTTGGGCGGTAAGCTGGTCGAGGCGCTTGGCGGTGCCGCGCAAAAGGATAACATCCTTTCGGCAGTTGCCGGGGGGCAGCTGAAACTAGCGCTTGCTTACGGCGAGCCACACGCGCGGTTTGATCTGAATTATGTTGAAGCCACTGCCGTGAAATCAGGCAACAAATATGTGCTGAACGGGCGCAAGTCGGTAGTGTTGCAGGCGGCCAGTGCCGACAAGATCGTGGTCATCGCACGCACCTCCGGGGACGCGGCTGATACAAGTGGCATTTCGGCCTTTCTGATCGACGCCGATACAACAGGTCTGCTGAAGCAAGATTATCCGATGGTGGATGGACAGCGCGCCTCGGATCTGTGGCTGCAGGACGTGCAGGCGGAATTGCTGGGCGCCGAGGGAGCTGCATTTGCGGCCCTGCAATCGGTGATAGACGGCGCGATTTGCGCAGTCTGTTCCGAAGCGGTCGGCGCCATGGGTCGGGTTCTGGAGATGACCAAGGATTATACCGCCACCCGCAACCAGTTTGGCAAGGCCATCAGTGACAATCAGGTGGTTCAGCACCGGCTGGTCGATATGTTTACGGTGCTGGAGGAATCCAAGGCGATCACTGACATGACCACCATGCGGCTGGCCGAAGGTGCACAAAACACCTCTGCGTTGGTGTCGGCCATGAAGGCCAAAGTCGGCGAAGCCGCTCGTTTTGTCGGCGCTCAGGGGGTGCAACTGCATGGCGGCATCGGCATGACAGACGAATATCCCATCGGGCACTATTTCAAACGACTGATGGCAATCGACGTGATGTTCGGTGATTCCGCGCATCACCTGAACCGCTATGCGGAGGGGATTGCAACAGGGGCAAACTCATGAACGAACATCTGGAATCCATCCGTGAGGGCGTTCAATCCGTCTGCAACAATTTTGGCGATGACTATTGGCTGGCGCGGGATGATGACGGGGTCTTTCCGCAGGAATTTCACAGCGCACTTGCCAAGGCTGGCTGGCTGGGGATCACTATGCCGCCTGAGTATGGCGGGGCCGGGCTTGGCGTTTCCGAAGCAGCAATCATGATGCACACGATCGCCAAATGCGGCGCCATGTCGGCGGCGTCGGGAATTCATATCAATATGTTCGGGCCGCACCCGATTGTGGTATTCGGCACGGACGAGCAAAAAGAAAAGTGGATTCCACCCTTGGTCAAGGGAGAACACAAGGTCTGCTTTGGCGTGACCGAACCCAATGCCGGGCTGGATACCACCAACATCACGACCTTTGCCAAGCGGGTCGATGGTGGCTGGGTGGTGAACGGGCGCAAGATTTGGAACTCGACCGCGCAGGTCGCGGACCGCATCATGTTGTTGGCGCGCACCACCAAACGCGAGGATGTGAGCAAATCGACCCAGGGAATTTCGCTGTTTTACACCGAATTTGACCGTTCAAAAATCGAGGCGCAGCGGATCGCGAAAATGGGTCGCAAGGCAATCGATTCCAACATGATCTTCTTTGACAACCTGTTCATTCCCGACGGCGATCTGATCGGCGAAGAGGGCAAAGGGTTCTATTACATCCTTGAGGCGATGAACCCGGAACGCATTCTGATCGGCGCCGAGGCCGTGGGCATTGGCCAGGACGCGCTGCGCCGCGCCACCGGATATGCGGCGGAACGCGAGGTGTTCGGGCGACCCATCGGGCAGAACCAGGGCATCCAGCATCCGCTGGCCGAAAACTGGATGGAGCTTGAGGCCGCTTGGCTGATGGCGATGAATGCGGCCAAACTTTATGACGAAGGTGCCTCTTGCGGGGCCGAGGCCAATGCCGCCAAGTTTCTGGGCGCTCGCGCCGGATACAACGCCGCCCTGCAGTCGGTGCTGACCCATGGCGGCATGGGATATGCCAAGGAATACCACGTTGAGCGGTTGCTACGCGAAGTGATCATCACCCGCATTGCGCCAGTCAGTGAACAATTGATCGCAAGCTTTATCGGTGAGCGGGTGCTTGGCCTGCCGAAATCCTACTAACTACAGATGAAAATTAGGGGTCCGAACCCCCACAACGGACATAACGGGCAAATGGCCCAATGGGAGAGCGAACACGTGGCACTTTTGGAAGGCAAGACAATCATTGTCACCGGCGCGGGCCGTGGCGTAGGCAAGTATATCGCCCTGATGGCCGCTGCCGAAGGCGCAAACGTGGTGGTAAATGATCTGGGCGCAGGCGTCAGTGATCAGGAAACCGACAAAGGCCCCGCCGAAGAGGTCGCTGCGGAGATTCGCGCGGCCGGTGGCAACGCAATTGCCGACACGCATTCGGTGGCTGACTGGGATCAGGCGCACGCAATTATCGAGAATGCGCTGGATACCTATGGCGAGTTAGACGGTGTAGTGAACAATGCCGGACTTCTGCGCGACGGAATTTTCCACAAGATGACCAAGGACGATTGGGAAAACGTAATTCAGGTGCATCTGAACGGGTCGTTCTTTGTCAGCCGCGCTGCTGCTGAACATTTCAAGATGCGCGCCACCGGGTCGTATGTGCACATGACTTCGACCTCGGGTCTGGTCGGCAATCTGGGGCAGGCCAATTACGCGGCGGCCAAGATGGGCATTGCCGGTCTGTCGCGGTCAATTTCGATCGACATGGACCGTTTTGGGGTGCGCTCCAATTGTATCGCACCTTGGGCGTTTACCCGCATGACCGGTTCGATCCCCGAGAACAATCCACTGTATCAGGAACGCATGGCGATGCTGGACAAGCTGAGCCATGGGCAGAAAGTGGCACCTCTGGCAGTGGCGTTGTTGTCGGATGCGGCCAAGGACGTCACCGGGCAGTTACTGGGCGCGCGCGCAAACGAGCTTTATCTGTTCAGCCAGCCACGCCCGGTTCACACCATGCACGAAGGGCAGGGGTGGACCCCTCAGGCAATTGCCGACACCGCCTTCCCGGCCATGGCGCACAACATGACACCGGCAGATTCTTCACCCAGCTATTTTAGCTGGTCGCCGGTTTAAGGGGAACGGAATATGACAGATCATCTAATTGTCGACCATCAGGATGGTATCACCACCTTGACCATGAACCGTCCCAAAGTGATGAACGCGCTGTCGTTGGATATGCGCCACGCGATGTTCGACGCTTTTGACGAAATCGAGAACGACCCAAAGGTGCGCTGTGTCCTGCTACGCGGGGCGGGAGGCAATTTCATGGCCGGTGGCGATGTGAAATCCTTTGCTGAGGAACATGCGCCGAAACCCCCAGCCGAACGGCAAGCCTATTTCGAACGCCGTGTGCATTCGCTGCACCCGATGATGATGCAGATGCAGCGGATGAATAAACCGATGCTGGCCAGCATCGAAGGCGCGGCGGCTGGTGCGGGTATGTCTTTTATGATGGCTTGTGATTTGGCGATTGCCGCCAGCAACTCGATCTACCGGTTTTCCTATTCCGCAATTGGCGCCAGCCCGGACGGGTCGGGCAGCTACAACCTGCCGCGTATTGCGGGCACTCGCAGGGCGCTGGAACTGGCACTGCTGGGCGACAAGATCGATGCTGAAACCGCGTATCGCTATAATTTGGTGAATTTCCTGGCCGCGCCCGAGGACATTGAGGCTGAAACAAACAAGCTGGCCACTCGGTTGGCGAATGGTCCGACTGTGTCCTACGGCCGCATCAAAGAATTGATGTACGGCTCGCATGCCAACTCGTTTGAGAGCCAACTGGCCATGGAAGCCCGCAATTTCGGCATCTGCGCCGCCACCGAGGATTGGGTGGAAGGTGTGACCGCTTTCGCTAGCAAGCGCGTACCTGAGTTCAAGGGGAAATAGAGCGATGTTCGATTTCTCGGGAAAAACCGTTCTGGTGTCTGGTGGAACATCCGGCATCAATCTTGGCATTGCAGAAAGCTTTGCCAAAGCGGGTGCAAACCTGTTTGTATTTTCGCGGGATCCTGACAAAGTGGCAGCTGCATTGAAGACATTGCGTGGACACGGGGCCAAGGCCGACGGTTGCGCCACGGATGTGCGCGATTATGACTCGGTCGCAGCGGCGTTTCAACAATGTGTTGATCAGTTCGGGGTGTTGGATGTCGTGGTGTCGGGTGCTGCTGGCAATTTCCCTTGCCTGTCCAAAAATCTGTCCTCGAATGGGTTTCGCGCGGTGATGGAGATTGATTTACTGGGCACGCATCATGTCATGCATGCCGCATATCCGCACCTTAGAAAGCCCGGCGCCTCGGTAATCAATATCTCGTCGGCGCATTCGGCCAATGCGATGATTGGCCAAAGCCATGTCTGTGCGGCCAAGGCTGGCATTGACCAGATAACCCGATCATTGGCGTTGGAATGGGGCCCCGAGGGTATCCGGATAAACTCAGTGCTACCGGGGCCGATCGAAGGGTCGGGCGGGATGGCAAAACTGTTCCCAACCAAAGAGTTGATGGAAGCAAAAATGGCTTCAATTCCGATGCGCCGACTTGGGCAAGCCTCTGAGATTGGCGATCTGTGCATGTTTCTATCGTCTGATATGGGCACTTACATCACCGGTGGCACCATTCCCTGTGATGGCGGTTCAGAGCTTAATATCCAGCCAACGCGCTATGAGGCCTTTCTTGCAGGCTGAGCTGTCATACCTCCAGGGCCTGCCCGGCAGATTGACAAATATTGGGCAGCCTGTAAGTTGGTTCTATTATAGGAATATAATTCCTAAATAGGAACAGGAGGACGCTGTGACCAAGCCTACTACCCGCATGGAAGGGCCAATGGTGCTGCCGCGCGCATTTTCACTTTTGCGCCTTCTGGCCGACGAACCTCAAGGTATGAACCTGTCTGGAATGGCGGCGCATCTGGACATGCCCAAGAGCTCGCTATCATCTACTCTTAAGGCCCTGACGGACCAAGGCTATCTGAGCCGCAAGGGGACATTGTATTTCCTTGGGCCAGAGGCTTACGGGTTGGCTTCTGTCATTCTCGCGGGCAGGACAATCCGGCAGATATCCCGCCCATATCTTGAGCAAACCATGGAATCGACCGGCGAGACTGTGTTGCTTGCAGAGCTTGATGTTGACCAGAAGTTCGCGATTTACATCGACTCGATCGAATCTGACAAATCGATTCGCTTTTCTGTACCGATCGCGGCGCGTCGCCCGCTGTATTGCTCTGCAGTCGGGCGCGTTTTTCTGGCCAATATGCCGGACCGGTTGCGCGCGAGTTACTATGATTCCATGACCATGGAGCGCCAGACCGACAACACGGAAACCGACCGGGTTGAAGTTGAAAAAATCTTGGCGGATATCCGTAAGAGTGGCGTCTCGATTACCATGGGGGCCTATTCTGCGGATGCTGCGGGATTTGCTGCACCGATCTTTGATTCCGACGGCCGGCTGACCGCGGGGCTGGTCATTGGTGTGCCGGTATCACGTGCCGAACGAGACAAGCAGAGATACATTGATGCGGCTATCAAGGCGGCCGCCGATATTTCGAAAATACTTGGATACAGCGGAGGAGGAAGGGGCTGAACACGATTTCAGTGAGGTGGACGCAGACGCAAGAGAAAGCGCTGGAATTCGCAATTCACATTCAGATTGCCGAGAGGGTGGCTGTGGGGAAGCTCTGAAATGGCAATGGGTCATCACGGCCCAGAACGAAAAATCAAAAGTTATCATGTTGGGAGAAAAACACGATGAAATCGATGAAACTAGGTACCGTGCTTGCTGTCGGTGTAGCGGCTCTGTCACTGGCCATGCCTGCGGCGGCGGAAATGACGCTGGCCTTTACAGACCAGAGTGCCAACCGCGGGGCGCGCGCCGAAACCACGAACTGGTTCGCCGACGAGCTTGAAAAGCGCACAAACGGCGAAATCAAAATGGAAATTCACTGGGGCGGTGCCCTGCTGAAGGCCAAGGCTGCCGCCAAAGGAATTGGCGATGGGGCTGCCGACATGGGTTTTATTATCGGTATCTACAATCCTGCTTTGCATCCCGCCTTTTTGCTGGCCGATCTACCGACGCAATACAGCGATCCATGGGCGTCGACCCGTGCTTTGTATGAACTGAACACCACCAACCAGGTGCTGACGGACGAATGGGACAAACTGAACCTTCATTTTGTCGCCAACATCACAACGGGTCCAATCCAGATGGTGTGCAAAGACAAGGCGATTGCCTCAATCGGCGATATGGCCGGCCTCAGAGTGCGTGGCATCTCGGTTTACGGTAAAGTGGCCAAAGATCTTGGCGCAATTCCGGTGAAGATGACGGCCTATGACACCTATCAGGGTCTGGATACCGGCCTGATCGACTGCACCATGTTCTATAGCTATGCCATTCCCGCGTTCAAGCTGACCGAAGTCGCTACCGACGTGACCATGCTGGACTGGGGTGCGCTGATGGCGCTTGGCATTGCAATGAACAAAAACGCCTGGGATTCCCTCACACCCGAGCAACAGACCGTTGTGAACGATCTTGGGTCGGAAATGGTTGATGTCTACGCCGAGAAAATCACAGCGGCAAATGCAGAGGCGATTGCGGACATGAAAGCTGAAGGCAAGATCAACTTCAGTGATTTCCCTGAAGAGCAGAAAGCGGAATTGCTGGCCGCCAGTCAGTCCTATCTTGCGGACTGGAAGGACAAAGCGTCCAAATCAGGAATCGACGCAGACGCGCTGGTTGCCGATTATACCGCGATGCTTGAAAAGTGGGAAGCTGAACGGGCGGCCAAGGGCTACCCCTGGACCCGCTAAATGAGCAGCGCCCAAAATACTGATGCAGTGCCCGGACCACGGGCGCTGCACTTTGTCGAAAAGGCGCTGATGGCGGTGGCGGTTGTCAGCATCCTTGCGATCTGCGCCATCATATTCTCTGGCGTTGTAACCCGAGCTGTTTTTAACTGGTCACTGCCGGATGCGGAAATCATCGTTCGGGATCTGATGATCGCCGCGGTTGTATTGCCTCTGGCCTATGTCACGGCGGCACGGGCGCATATTTCTGTGGATGTGTTTGTCAATCTCATGCCGAAGGCGATGATGCCGTGGATCAACCTGCTGGGTTCTCTCATTGGTTTTCTGGTTCTTTTGCCCATCGCCTATGGCGGTTGGACAGCGTTTAACGCTGCCTGGTCCGACGGCAGCTATTTCTACGGCGAATTTGATTTGCCGGAATGGCCCGGAAAATTCGCGTTCTTCCTGGGATACGTGGTGTTCGTTTTACGCCTGTTGTTCCTTGTCATCAGTGATCTTCTAACCCTATTCCGCCCCGCCAGACCGGAAACTAATATGAAAAACAAAGGGTAACTTCCATGGATCCTACCACGATCGGAATGGTCGGCTTTGCCGTCGCTCTAATCCTGATTGCACTGCGCGTTCCGGTTGGGTTTGCACTC
>PIVL01000898.1 GCA_003354145.1 Paracoccaceae bacterium | reverse complement strand
TGGTAAGACGGGACGAAAGACAGAGATCCGCAATGGTCGTGCCCATGTCAGCTACAAGAACCGTAAGCCGCCCGAGGATTGGGACGTGGTCATACATGACCACCACATCGCCTACATCGGGTGGGACGGCTATGAACGTAATCAGGCCCAACTGGCGCGCAATACCTTTAGCCGGACCGGCGGCGTCAAGTCAGGTCGCGGCGGTGGCGCACTTCTGGCCGGGCTCATGTCCTGCGCCAGATGTGGGCGGCGTTTGCATGTTGTCTATACGGGTCGCAAACCCCGCCCGGTTTATCGTTGTGATAACCCCAATCTTTTGCTTGGCCACAAAAGATGCATCACATTCGGTGGGGCCAGGGCGGAGAAACTGGTGTCCGCAGCCGTACTTGAGGCGGTGGCACCGTTTGCAATTGACGCCGCGATTGAGGCACAAACCCTCATGACCAGGACGCAGGAACAGAAACGGACCATGATTGAGCTGGAATTGAGCCAGGCCAAATATGACGCATCGCTTGCAGAACGCCGCTATGCGGCCTGTGATCCCCAGAACCGTCTGATTGCATCGGAGCTGGAAAAACGCTGGGAGGAGGCACTTGTGCGGGTCCAGGCATTTGAACAGCGCCTGCAAGAGGCCCCGGACACGCAAGAATTTGTCGACCCTGAGTTGCTGAATGGCCTGGCACAGGATTTGCAGACCACGTGGGACGCGCCGTCGGTGACCATGCGTCTTCGCCAGCAGCTGCTCCGGACCCTGATCGAGGACATCGTGGCCGATGTTGA
>PIVL01000897.1 GCA_003354145.1 Paracoccaceae bacterium | reverse complement strand
ACTTTATCCAGAAGGTGTTGTCGCATTCTCATATATGATATTTTTACATGACGCCGTCATCTATCTGGATAACGCCGCCACCATAGAAGACCATGAAATTCTTGTTAAAGGTTTGAACCTTAAAAACGTAAATACTAATATACCATAAAAATAAAATAACGAGCAAGGAGTAATCATGGATTTTAAAAATTTTTTTAATGAAGTTCAGAGTCTGCCCGAATCAGAAATAATTGAAATGCTATGGCAGTTTGTTAATTCACTGGACGAGACCATTCTTGATCAGTTGGGTGACGATCAGCTTGTCGAATATGTCGAAATCATAGAAGCCGTATCTGAAAAGTGCAAAAAGCATGAAGACGATGACGATGACGATGATGACGATGACGATGACGATGACGATGACGGTCTCGATGAAAAGACAAAAAGGAAGGTTGCAGTTAGAACACTGGCCAGGATTGTCAAGTCGAAATATCCTGACCTTGCAGATGAGTTGATAAATCAGGTCGAGAACCTTGGAAATTATAAAGTTGGTATCGATTGGGAAAGTTTCCAAGATGTCGCCGCACCCGAAAAAATTAAATATAGTGTACTTGAAAAGCTGTTTAATAAAGCTCTATACGACAGAGGTGTTACTGAAGCCATGCCAGCAAAAAAAGTGCGTCGGGACGTAGTTAAAAAACGGGAAGCCTCCCGTGAGCACCGTAAGGAGAAAGCTAAGAGGAAAATCGAAGGCCGTCGTAAACGCAAAACCGCATCGTTCAAAAGATATAAAAAGAAAGC
>PIVL01000423.1 GCA_003354145.1 Paracoccaceae bacterium | reverse complement strand
TACAGCTTTGGCCCTGACACTCCCATGATACTTGTAAACGCTCCCCACAATGGGGAGGCCGCAACTATGGGCAATGGGTCTATGATTGCGCTGGCCGCAAAGGATCGCGCCCAGGTCGATGCCCTTCACGCACAAGCCATGGAGCTTGACGCGGCGAACGAAGGCGCGCCGGGTCCTCGCGGTCAACAGTTCTATGGCGGCTATTTCCGTGACCGTGATGGCAACAAGTTCAACTTGTTCGTTTCATCCTAACCTAAGAGACCGATCCGGCATGATCCTAGAACTTTATGTCTATGGGATCATTCACTTGCTCGGATCGGTCTTGCCGGATTGCCAACAACCACCTGTCCCGGTGCAACATTTTTTGTCACAAGACTGACAGCACCAACCACGGCCCCTTCGCCGATATTGACACCGGCGAGGATAATTGCGCCCCCACCAATCCAGACGCGTTTGCCGATAGAAACGGGATACGCGATCTCAAGTCCCTCAACGCTTCGTTTGATTGAGTCTTTGTGGTGCTCGGCACAGTAAATCTGCACGTTGGGGCCCAGTTGGCACTGATCTCCGATTGTGACTGTTGCGCAATCAAGGATCGTGCAACCTGCGTTCAAGAATACGTCTTTGCCCAGCTTGATATTGATGCCGTAGGCACAGTGAAACGGGGCCTCGACAATTGCATCTTCTGCCTCAATCAGCTGCGCCAATTTCGGTGCGATCTTACCCCTATCGCTGGGTGGCAGTGTGTTGTGCTCATGCACGGCAGCACGGGCTGCCACACGCAATGTCTCAAGTTCATCATCAAGACAGGTATACCATTCACTTGCCTCCATTTTCTGCCGCTCAGTCTTCACGACTGTGTTTTCCTTTTTACCACAGACTAACGGAACACTGCCGAACGAATCAGGCCCAGCCCGGCAATCGCGAACAGACCGGCTACGACAGCGTCAACCCATCTGCGGACGCGCTGGTAACCGCCCATTATCCGGGGCAGCGAGAAAGCCAGTGCATATAGCGCATAATTGGCAAAGCCGATTGCAATGCAGGTCGCTGTCGACAGGGCGATCAAAGCACCATCCGAACCGTTGCCCAGTCCCATCGAAAGCGCCGCCATCCAGGCGAACACCGCCTTTGGATTGGAAAGGTTAAGAAGCAGCCCTTTTCGGAATCAGCGCCCTTCATTTGCGATTTTTGCCACTGAAGTAGGAGCATCGATTGCGGATCTGAAAAACTGCAGCGCCACCCAAAGCAAGTACAGGCCGCCAACGAGCTTCAACGCAAAAAGAACCTGTGCCGAGCCCTGCAGCAGCACACCTAGACCGGTCGCGGCAACTATTCCCCAGAACCCAAGTCCGACCGAAAGACCTGCGCCAAACCGCAGCCCGTCCGTGCGGCCCTGCTGCATCGATACCAGTGAAGTCGCTATTGTTGCCGGACCCGGAGACGCGGTGACGACCAAAAGGGCCATTGCCTCTGGCAAAATCAATTCAATACTCACGCTGGATCCTTTCTTTGTATCGCAGAATTCTTATGCAGCACTTTCCATCCTCGCCTCAACAGCGGCAAGCTGCCAATCTGCTCCATAAACAGATCGGTGATCGACAAGTATGGAAAAGCGCCGAACCGACTGGTAATTGCACCTTGGTTAGGCCGTCCAGCTGGAACGCTTGCGCATTGCATCAGCCCATTTTCGCGCATGTGTACAGCTCTCAGGAATTCCAAGATCAAATGCATCGGCCAACATCAAGGCTGTCATGCCCTCGACATCAGCAAAACTGAACGTATCCCCTGCAATAAATGGCCGCTTGTCCGACATCTCCTTGTTCAGCCAAGACCACTTCTCAGGGATAGCGCGGCGTTGTGTTTCCGCAAAGTCCGGCACCTGATCGACGACATCTGCAAAGAGAGTCATCGTATGCCGCACCATCAGGCCGTAAGTCATGAAGAGATGGCTATGAATGCGTTCGCTCCACATCGCGATGTTGCCCTGGTCAAACGCAGTCACACCCATCAACGGAGAGTTAGGAAACGCGACATCCAGATAGCGGCATATTGCGCGACTTTCGGTGATGACACGGCCATCATCCAACGCCAGAGCAGGCACCTCGCCAAGCGAATTGATCCTTCGGTACGTAGCCGAACGCGTGTCTTTGCCCAGTTCCATTTCAACCCGTGGAACATCAACGCCTTTCTCGGCCATAAAAATGCGCACGCGTTTTGTATTGCCAGACATAGCGTTGTAGAATTTCATGCTAGTGTTTCCTTTTCGACTGACTAGGGAAACGGTGCTGAGACAAAGCTTTTTCCAGATGATCGAAAGTGGCTTCCCACCCGGCGGCGTGACGTTGCGCGATCTCTTCTGTTGGTATCTGGGAATGGGTCAGAACGATTTCTGTCTGCACACCCCCGCCATGAAATTCTACCGTCACGATTGTGGGGATCCCGGCATGCGGGTCCGGCTCTTCCCAGACCCAGGTGAATGACAATCTGTCCGGTGCCTCAATCCTCACGAAGCTTCCACCAAGGATTGGCCTCGAACCATCCTTCATGGAATATCGAAACCGATACCGCCCACCAGCCCTGAAGTCGAATTGCAGGATCTCGACGCCAATGTCCGGGCTGGGCGAAAACCATTGCTCTAGCACCTCAGCCTTACTGAACGCTGCAAACAGGCTTGTCTTATCGGCCTTGATTAGGCGGCAGACCGTGGTGGAGTGGAGCAATGTGCTCATCTGTTGTCCTCCATCTTTTCTAGTGTCGTCACAAATGCATCGAGCCGCTCCAGCGTGCCCTCCCAGAAGGCCTTATGTCGCCCAATCCAGTTGGTGGCGTCATCCATTGGTCCGGCATCCAGACGAAATCGATGCACCCGCCCTTCGACTTCGCGCGTAACAATCCCGGCGGTTTCCAGAACTTTCAGATGCTTTGAAATGGTCGGTTGTGCCACATCGAAAGGCTGCTGGATTTCACTCGCAGAGCAAGCGCCTTTGGTTGCGAGCATCGCGATGATCTGCCGACGTGTACCATCGCCAAGTGCATGAAAGGTGCGATCAAGCGGTTCGGAATATTGAATAGCCATATGGCTATATTTCAAACATCCAACTTTGAGTCAATGATCAAGCCACTCACCATTCTTTCATCGGCGCCGCTTCCTATCATCGTGCAGTTCAGTACGAACAATTTCTGAGCAATCTTCGAAAATCTCTTCGATTCGAAGTTCAAACAGTCGCGCG
>PIVL01000422.1 GCA_003354145.1 Paracoccaceae bacterium | reverse complement strand
CAACCATCAGCCTCTCTTGACGGTTGGAAATCTTGACAGTGCTGTGCCTTGGGACGTCGACGACTATTTTGCGCAAAAAGAGAACGGTAAACTTGTTGTCGATCTGTATGCAGAACCGGTTGTGACAAAAGAGACCGCTTACTAGTAGCTGAGGCAAAGGGTGAAACGAAATCGTTTCACCCTACCGGCTAACATATGACGGATAGTCTTGGGGTTGGTTTTGAAATACCGGAATGGGCTGTGTTTGGTTATGCGGGTAGGCTCTAAAACCACCTTGTCCTTCACAACCTAGTTTCCTCTGACAAGACCGTTTTCGTTGATCAGCTCTCGCAGCATTGCGATCGACAGATCGCTGTCATTCAGGCAGGGTACATATGTGATGTTCTCTCCGCCGTAGTCGGTAAAGCACTGCACAGCCCGCACCCCCAACTCTTCCAGAGTTTCAACGCCGTCTACGGCAAAACCGGGGGCAACGAGAGATACATTTTTCACGCCACGCCGGGCAAGGTCAATGAGGGTTTCCTCAGTGTCCGGTCCTATCCATTCCTTGCGGCTTGTCCGGGATTGATAGGTCAGCAACATCTGCGTTTCTGACAGATTAAGCGCAGACCGCAGCATGGCAAAGCTTGTCTCGCATTGCGTTTGATAAGGGTCGCCTTGTGAAATGAAATCAACTGGCAGGCCGTGAAACGACGCAATCGTGACCTCTGGTGTCCACGCCAGCCCCGAATGATGGTTGCGGATGCTTTGGGTCAATGCGCCAATATAGGCGGGGTGATCGAAATAGGGAGGTACACTGCTAATACTTGGCTGAGCATGGTGGCATTTCAGGGCATCAAATGCCGCGTCCATAGCGGTGCCAGTCGTGGCCGAACTGTATTGCGGATAGAGCGGGAAAAGCAGCAGGCGCTCGCAGCCTGCCTTGATCAATCGATCTATGGCATCACCAATCGAAGGAGCGCCATAGCGCATGCCCCAATCGACCATGATCTGAGATTGATCGGCAAAACCCGCCGCCAGTTTCCGCGCCTGTGCGCGGGTAAAGGTGCGCAGCGGGCTTTCGTTCAGGTCCTTGTTCCAGATCAGATCATATGCCCGTCCAAGGCTGCGGGGTCTTTTGGTCAGGATTATACCGTTCAGGATCAGCCACCAGACCGGCCCTTGCGCCTGGATCACCCGCTTGTCAGACAGAAACTGGCGAAGATAACGACGCACCGTCCAGAAATCCGTGGCTTCGGGTGTGCCGAGATTAATCAGCAGAATGCCGGTCTTAACTGTTGGCTGCTTCGAAATGATTTTTATCCGTGTGGCGCAGTTTCTCGGTGTGTTTGTCGCCATTAGCAATACGACGTAAGGTAGGGATGTCCAGTATCATCAGGTTTGAAATGTTCTCGAATGCAATAATTTTCCGGGTTTGCATTTCCTTGAAACAGCGACTGACGGTTTCGGGCTGCATTCCCAGATAGTCTGCCAGATCAATACGGCGCACCGGGATGTGAACCTTGTTCGTGGATTTCCTGCCTGCCTGCCGGTTACGGCATTCAAACACGAACGAAGCCAGCTTCTCCAGCGCCTGCTTCTTGGCAAGATCGGCAGCATGGTCCATCGCGCGATAGGTCTGGTTGCGTAATCCGGTCCACGCCACCTTTTGGGCGTCCAGATTGTTGTCAATCGCAGCCTCGAATCCAACTGGCGACATACGGCAAATCGTGGTTTTCCCAAGCGCGATCAGGTGGCCGTGGTGACGTCTGGCCAATCCCCGCATGTCAATGATCTCACCTTGCATGAACAACGCCACTATGGTTTTGCGCCCGTCCTCCAGAAGATGCTGAAGCGACAGCACCCCCGACTGGACGGCAATGATCGGCCAGATCAACAATTCCTCGCCACTGATGGTTCCGTCGCGCCGAAGGGAAGTTTGTCGCGACTGGGCCGTCAGCTCATCATGCTGCACATCCGTAAGGTGTTGGCAGAATCCCCCCGGATCGGTCTGAATCGAACATTGCAGGCATTTGCTGGTGGTTCGGGCGTTCAAAATAGCAGCTTTCCGTCTTGGCTAAGGTGGATTCCTTTGCTGATCCATTTGTGGCGTAGAATTGTTTCGTAATAATTTGGGTTTGGTTACAAATTGTCAGGATATGTTAACAGATGTAACAAAACACTTGGGCTTTGCTTTATCCTTGTCGGGTTCGCCCAATACGTATTAGCAGGGTTGCCATGCGACGTATTCTGGTTGTTTTTGCCCTGACCACCCTTGTCATGCTGTTTATCTTCAACAGTGCCGATTGGTATGCCAATCGAGCCGCATTGCCGAGATATTGCAGCAACCCTCAGCAAAGTGTTGAAATTGTGCGTGAAATTCTGACCAGTGACACTCCGGGCGAAGGCAAGAAACGTCGACCTTATATTGTTGCGGCCAAACTTGTTTTTCTGGTGCCACAGGAAGAGGGCGAAGCAATGGATGCCTACATGTCCCGGCTGAGACAGCGGATTTCCGAGGCCTGCGGTGTGGCGTTTTAGCGAAAGTTGATAAGCGGTTAATTCCAAAACTTGATATTGGTCAATTACTGAATTCCCGGACTGTGATCACCTCAAAGACTAGATCCAGACCTTTAGACGGGAATCCAATGCAAAAAGACGAACAAAGCACCACCCTTGGCAAATTGGTTTTCGCCGCCACGGCGGTGGCGATGGTCTATTTTTTCTGGTGGCTGCTGATCTTTGATCACGGCGTAATTTCGGTTCACTAGAGCTTGGCTGAGGACCAGAGAAATGAGGATGCGTAAATATGTAGTGTTCATGGTGGCCTTGGTCGTTTGGGCCGGGTTTTTTTACCTCATGGACAAGTCAGTCATGCAAGCACAAGGCTTGCCTGTCGGTGCCAACCTGATGCCGAAATAGGGAGTTGCAATTCGTGAAGCTCTCTCATCTCATCGCTGTTTCTACCGCTCTGGTTGCAATCCTTTTGCCGGAACTGGTTGCGGCTTCAGCCGATTCGGCAGTTGTGGCGCTTGAAGGCGCACCCAAACCTTCGCGACTGGATTACCCGGTAGTTGCCGGTATTTCGGCACGTACGTTGGCGTGGTCGACGGCGCAAATGCACCTGTTTCTCGCGGCCTTTGTGCTGGCCGTGCCGCTTTTTGCCATCGCGACCGAGTTTATGTCTGTTGTGACTGGCGATGACCGGTTCGACAACATGGCGCGGGAATTCATGAAAATCACCATGGCAGCCTA
>PIVL01000421.1 GCA_003354145.1 Paracoccaceae bacterium | reverse complement strand
TACCGGCGGCAGTGCCGAAGTCGTCGAAGAAGCGGTTACAATTCCTCTGGAAGAGCAGATCAACGGTGTACAGGGCATGGTCTACATGTCGTCTACTAGCTCCAATGACGGCACGTCTAACATCACAATAACTTTCGAGGAAGGATACGATCTAAGCATTGCAGCGGTGGACACGCAGAACCGGGTGTCCACAGCGATGGCACAGTTGCCAGATGAGGTGATTGCTACTGGTGTGACGGTGACGAAGGAGTCGGTTGACCTGACGATGGGCGTCAACCTGATTTCGCCGGGCGGCCAGTTCGATGAACTGTTCATTTCAAACTATGCAGATATTCACATAACAGACCGGCTTAAGCGCATCCCAGGTGTCGGAACGGTGATGGTTTGGGGCGAGCGTGTCTATGCCATGCGTATCTGGCTGGACCCTGAAAAGCTGGCGAGCCTCGGACTGACCGCCTCTGATGTCTACGACGCGATCACCATGCAGAACCAGCAGGTCGCGGCCGGTGCCCTCGGCGCACCGCCTTCAGCTAAAAGCCAGAAATTCCAGCTGACGCTGACCGCAAAAGGGCGGTTAACGAGCAAGAGCGAGTTTGAGGACATTGTTCTGGGCGTTGGCGACAACAGTGCCGTCATCCGACTGAAGGACGTGGCGCGCGTGGAACTGGGCGCTGAAGACTATTCGTTCAGCTCAACCCTTGACAGCAGTCCAACCGTCGGTCTGGGGATAATGCAGCTGCCCGGCGCCAATGCCTTGCAACTTGCCTCGCAAGTTCGTGAAACCATGACAGAGTTGTCGCAGGATTTTCCAGAAGGCCTTGACTACACAGTTATCTACGACACGACGAATTTCGACCGCCAAGCGATCCGTGACGTGCTTTTCACACTTGCCCTGGCGGTCCTGCTTGTTGTTTTTGTCATCGTCATCTTCCTGCCAAACCTGCGGGCGGCGCTTATTCCGGTAATTACAATTCCGATCTGTCTGATCGGCACGTTCGCCCTGATACTGGCTCTTGGATTCTCCATCAACCTTCTGACGTTGTTTGGTCTCGTACTGGCGGTTGGGCTCGTGGTCGATGACGCGATCGTTGTGGTGGAGAATGTGTCACGCCACATCGAGAACGGTGAAACGGACGCGCGGGAAGCAACCCGTCGCGCCATGGACGAAGTCACCGGCCCGATTGTTGCCACCTCACTGGTGCTGATGGCGGTGTTTATACCAATAGCGCTGCTGCCGGGCCTGACCGGCAAGCTCTACCAACAATTCGCCCTGACCATCGCCTCGGCGGTCGCTATTTCGGCAATCAATGCTCTGACGCTCAGTCCTGCGCTATGCGGTCTTCTACTAGGTGGTGCACGACCAAAAGCAAAGATCATCCAGCGGTTCGACGCTGGTTTCGCCTGGTTCAGCAAACGATATGAGGCTGTGGTCGGCTGGTTTATCCGGGTCTGGCAGCCTGTGGCGCTTGGGTTTGCTGCGCTGCTGGCCGGTACGGTGTATATGTTCACCATCGTGCCGACCGGATTTATCCCAAACGAAGACCAGGGCTATTTCATCATCAGCCTGGTGACACCCGAAAGCACCGCGCTAAGTCAGACCCAGAAAGTTGTTGATGAGGCGTACGAGATTTTGCATGAACTGCCCGGCATCAAGGGCGTCATCACTTTCGCGGGTTTCAGCTTTCTTACCAACACCACGGCTCCCAATCAGGGCAACCTGTTCGCAGTTCTTGAGCCTTGGGACAAGCGCAGCGGTTCAGATGAGGGTGTCGCGGCGATCATGGCAAGAGCTCAGGCCGAGTTCAACGAACTGCCAGGCGGGGTGCTTGCCACGTTCAACCCGCCGCCCATCTTTGGCCTTTCCCCGACCGGTGGCTTCCAGTTTGAATTGCAGGACACGACCGGTGGCTCGCTTCAGGATCTGGAGCAGGTGACTCAGGAACTGGTTGCAGCCGGGAACGCGAGACCAGACATTGCCGGCCTTTTCAGCCCGTTTTCGGCAAGCACACCGCAGCTCCACATCGAGCTTGATCGAACTAAGGCATTGATCGACGGCGTATCGATCAGCGACGTGTTTGATGCGCTGCAGTCTTTTCTGGGCGGCATCTATGTCAATGATTTCAACCTCTACGGCAGGGTCTACAAGGTCTTGTTGCAGGCCGAAGTTGAAGCCCGGCAGGCCGAAGAGGACATCGGTCGGCTCTATGTGCGCAACGATGTTGGCGGCATGGTGCCACTCAGTGCCCTGGTGAAGGTGCGTCCAACGATCGGGGCGCGTACCATCAACCATTACAACTTATTCCGCTCGACCAGTATTCACGGTGCCGCAGGAGCGGGATACAGTTCCAGCCAGGCGATCGAGGCCATGAACAACCTGGCGAATGATACACTACCCCGAGGCTATAGCTTTGAATGGACTGGCAATGCCTATCAGGAAATTAAGGCCGGCAACGCCGCGCCAATCCTCTTCGCGCTAGCTGTACTCTTTGCATTTCTATTTCTGGCCGCCCAGTATGAGAGTTTCGTCATGCCACTCATGGTATTGCTGGCGGTTCCGCTCGCAATTTTCGGGGCGCTGGTGGCGCAGTGGTTACGTGGCTACGACAACAACATTTACTGCCAGATCGGGTTGGTCATGCTGATCGGGCTTGCAAGCAAGGGTGCGATCCTGATCGTCGAGTTTGCGCGCCGTCGGCGTGAGGAGGGCCTGACCATAGAGGCATCGGCGATGGAAGCGGCGCGCATCCGCATAAGGCCGCTGCTGATGACCGCATTCGCCTTTATTCTGGGTGTGGTACCACTGGTGATTGCCAGCGGCGCAGGGTCCGCTGCGCGACGGTCTCTCGGTACCGCCGTCTTCGGTGGAATGATCGTTGCCACGGTCCTGAGCCTCGTACTGGTTCCGGTGCTTTATGTGGTCATAGAACGGCTGCGGGAGCGTTTGTCAGGAAAGCCAAAAACCTCGGGCTGACATTCCGCGACAAACCAATCGCAAGAAATATAGACTGTTGGATCAACTGGATACCAGTTTGTTCGCGAGAGTCCGGTCAGGTGAAGGATTTTCGATGCGGGCCAGTGTGCAAGGTTTCAGCAAGGACTGACTGTGGCCCGCGTTGGAAATCCTCCCAAGGTGGAAGCCGCGTGGGCTTGGCGATGCCTATGGGGAAAGCATGAAGAGGGTTGTGCCGGTTGATGTTGTCTGCGGGGGCAACCAATGGTTTGTTGACGTGGCGAGA
>PIVL01000420.1 GCA_003354145.1 Paracoccaceae bacterium | reverse complement strand
CCTTGCGGGTCGGGTTCATTGGGTAATTCATAAACCCGTCCGGGCCAGGCACGACACTTGACCAGCGATTGTCTGCCGGACGGTTCAGCCGCACTGTGGTGCCAAGCGTGCCGCCGGGCACTTCAAGCCCGCCGATCAGAACGGCCATCAAAGTGCGCGCCCAGGCACATTCATAGCCGCCCCAGCCATTCGAGACTGTCTTGCCAAGCGAGATTGCCACCGGACGGAACGGCATTTCGCGCCCATCGATAGTTATCGTCTCACCGACATGCGCGTGGCTCAGATAATCCAGCGCGGTCTGGCGCACCATTCCGACCGGAACATCACAAATCTCTGCCGCCCACTCGGGCGTATAGGGCGCGACATGCGCCACCAGCTGAGCAAATGCAGGCTGGCAGGTAATATCCTCGTGGTGCCATTCTTTGTCATCGGGTCCGATCTCGACGCCCGACACGTTGAATTCCCCTTCCAGCGCCGGGTCGGTGTCCTTGGTGTCAAACGGCACTGCCGCATCGGTTTTCAAGTCCCAGATCAGCGGCTTGTGTGTTTTGGGGTCGCGCAGATAGAACCCGTTTGGGGCCACAAGATACGGTGACGACGACCGATCCTTGAGGAACGGCACATCCAGCCGGTCGCGTGCAACTTCATGCAGCAACACATTGATAAGCGCGAACATGAAAGCCGGGTCAGTCTTGGGCCGGATCGGTACCCATTCGGCCGAGCAAGCCCCGGTTACCGACAGATGCGGCTCAACCTGCACACGCTTTACGCCGCGGTCGCGCGCATCGGCATGCCGGCGCACACCGCACACACCACCCGAAGCCTCGACATTGGCGCCGAACGAAATGATCATTTCGACCAGCGGCGTATCTGGTGACACTGTAAAGGCGCGGTGCCAGAATTCGCCGTAAAGGTGCTCGGAGTGATAACACTTAACGCCCTGACCGCTGCCAAAGCTCATGTCGATCGCGCCCCATGCCTTTAGAAAGGCGGGAAATGTTCCCATGTAAACTGTCGATGTTCCGCCGCCACCAAAGCTTGCAGCGACGCGCGGGAACCCGCTTTCATCGCTTTTACCTTTGGCGTTGGCGTCGTTCAGCTTGCCACAAATCAGCTCCAAAGCCTCGTCCCAGGTCGCTTCCCGGAACTGGGGGTCTTCGCCCCTGCCCTTTTTAGGGTTGGTGCGGATCATTGGGGTTTTAATACGGTTGGGATTGTTGGTTTTCTGGATCAGACCAAACGCTTTGACACACACCTTGCCATGCGCAGGGTGCACCTCTGCCGCTGTGCCATTGGGCCGGATCTGGTAGGGGACGCCGTCCATGACGTCCACCTTCATCAGGTCAGGACCAGCCACGCATTGATAGCAGTACGAGGGAACGCTTTTGATCTCCTCAGGAGAGTGGGAATTCATGGCGTAGACCTTTCACGACGCCCGAAGTTTGGCGGCTTTCTGGCGAAGTCTTTGCTTGGTTTTGTTGACATCCACGATAAAGCGCTCGTGGCGGCCCTTGCAGATCTGGTCGAGCGGGTCTTTGGCCGCGACTTCCAGCACCACTTTGGGCCCGTCAATTTCGGTGACTGTCACTGTCACGGTGACGTCCATACCCAAAAGCGTCGGTGCGATGTGAGCGATTGAAACGACGGTGCCAACTGAGTCCTGGCCTTCTGGAATGCGCTCGACAATCATGTCCCGGCAGGTGTTCTCGATGTCGCGCACCAGCGACGGGGTCGCATAGACCCGGCAATCTTCGCCCATAAAGTCGATCGTGCGCTCACTATCCACAGTGAAGGTCCGTGAAACAGATGTTCCTACAGTCAGGTTTTCGTACATAAAAAGGCCCGTATTGTCTAAAGTTGCATACCGGTACCATTATGCAGATTTAAGGATTTGAGGCCAGAAGTTTTTTGCAAATCGTATAGTGCATTGATGTAGCGACAAAATAATCTTGGACAATGTTACGAAATGATTCTAGCTGGACGTTTTTCGTAACATGTTTGAACTACAATTCAAAACATCTGACAAATAGCGAGTGCCGATTGCAGGTGCCATCCAACTCTTTGCAAATCGCAACCTACGTGTTGCCGCCACTTGCGGTTTCTATCAAAATCCTATCGCCCATATCCAAATGGATATCGCTTGCGAATTGATGCTTTTCATTTGTTCCATCGGCGCGAATGATGCGCATTGAGTTTTTCCCACCTGGTTCAGAGTTGTTTAGAGACCAGACAGGTTTGATCGCGCGGGTATATCCCACTGATAATGTTGCGTTCGCCCTTAATTCATACAGCAACGAAACCCCAAGCCCGCCCTTGTTGTCTGCGTCGTTATCAAGCCGTGTGGCAAGTGATTTATGAACGACATCCAAACCATAGCGTGCTTCGCATATCTCAACCGGACAGTTGAACGTATCACCGTGACTCGTCGAAAACATCGCATTTTGACCATCCCCGTCAGAGGTCGCCCCCCATCCACCCATTTGCGGTTCAACCAGGGTATATTTTCGCCCGGTATCGGGGTGTATTCCGGCAATCACGGTGCCGAAGATAGACGAAAAGCTTCCGGCAGGTAGCCGGTTTGGCATGGCCTGCGCCAGACATTGCCACAGCATGTCAATTAAACGAATGCGGGTTTCAAAGTAATAAGCATGCGGCGCGGTTGGCCCGGCGTGAAAGATGCTGCCCGGATCGGTGAGAACTTTCAACGGTTGGAATGAGCCGAAATTGGTGAACCTTTCGGGGTCACATAACGCTTTGAAAATCATCTGAGCCGATACAATCGCCCCATCCCGGCTGGTATTATAGGGTGCTGCCACCTCAGGAGGGTTCCCGGTAAGATCAACGACAAACTCATCATCAGAAATGGTAATTGCGGCGCGCCAAATCGCGCCATCATCCTGCTCTTCCTCAATCGCAAAGCGGCCATTTTTAAGCTTGGCCAGCCCCTGCAGTGACCGCGACTTCCCCGCGTCAAAGCTATTTGAAACAGCTTTCTGTACGGCATCGCTGCCATATGCGGAGAACAGCGCCTGGATGTGCTTTTCGGCGCTAAAGCTTGCCGCAAGTTGGGCCCACAGGTCGCCATGTGCAAAATCCGGAAGACGTGAATTGACCCTGATGATGTCATTCAGGTGGGTGACGCCGCCAAAATTGGGGTCATTGGTAATGAACACATCGCCATCTCGGATGCTACCTTGATGAATTTCGATGATTTTCTGAACGGCCTTGTCAAGCACAC
>PIVL01000896.1 GCA_003354145.1 Paracoccaceae bacterium | reverse complement strand
GGCGAGCAGGGCCGAAAGAGCACCGACTTGAAGAGCGCGTTGCGGAAGCGGTTCGCCCGGGAACCTTCCTCGCGGGGCATGGTCATGCCCACAAGCTTCGGCACGCGGTGCGGCTCGTCGAAGCGCAGGACCTGCACGCGATTTTGGTAGTCGGGATGGGACTCATCGAAACGAAAATAGCGATAGTCACCATCTTGCACGGTGCTCGCCTTCATGCGGACGCTGTGCACGAACATGCTGTAGTGGTACATGCCCATGGAGGCCAGAGGCTCTGCTTTCCCGCGGTGAAGCCAATCGAAGCGCTGCGCCCGAGTGGGCACTACGTCCATGGTGGCGGACGGCTTTTTCTTCCGAGCGCCAGCCCCCCAAAAGCGCAGCAGCCCAGCCTGCACCTCGTCGACCTCGCCCTCGTCCGCTCCAGGCTTGAAGCGGCCGAGCCTGTCGGGCTCCTCGGCCTCGTTATCGTGCTCGTCGTCCTCGTCCGCGCGAGAGTACTCCGGCGAAACGGCGTAGGCCTTGCGCAACAAGTCCAGATCGTTTTCGCCGCCCCGCGCTGCCGAGTCCGCCTCCCTGAGCCGCTGGAAGTGGCTGACGCCGAAGCCGCTCCAGACCAAGCCCTTGCAGTAAAGCGTCCAGCTCTGGTGCGACGCATAACACTCGTGGCGATTCAGCATGGCGAACACCATCTCTGGCAACTTTTTCAGGGACACACGGTTTGCGGACGTCTGCAGACGAATCAAGGTCTTGCGACCAGACTCCTTCAGCAACTCCGCCGAGAGAGAGGC
>PIVL01000895.1 GCA_003354145.1 Paracoccaceae bacterium | reverse complement strand
CATCAATGGAGTTATAGGGAGTGATAAGTGTTGTTTACTCCTACTACTACTACTTTAAAGGCCTCCGGCCCATTCCGCCGACCCTCTGTGAGCCTTTGACAGATGCTCTTCTCTCTTGGTGTAGAGTATCCTCTCGGCAACTAATTTGCAGAGCATCAGAGGAACGAGGCAAGGAGAAGATCTGCTTCTAACCAACTCAAGTTCTGACACTATTGGCTGTTGGGTTCTTTCCTTGCTCTCTGGTGCTGTCTTGGCGCTTTCTTGGGCCTCTGTTTGGCTCTCCTGGGCTCTCTTGGCCTCTCTTGGGCCTCTCTTGGGCGGCTCTTGGCCTCTCTTGGGTGGCTCTTGGCCTCTCTTGGGTGGCTCTTGGCCTCTCTTGGGTGGCTCTTGGCCTCTCTTGGGCGGCTCTTGGGCGGCTCTTGGCCTCTCTTGGGCGGCTCTTGGCCTCTCTTGGGCGGCTCTTGGCCTCTCTTGGGTGGCTCTTGGCCTCTCTTGGGCGGCTCTTGGCCTCTCTTGGGTGGCTCTTGGCCTCTCTTAGGCCGTATTTTGCGTCTTCTAAGGCAAGAAGCGCTGAGAAACGAAAAACATGCATTTTACCTGTGTTTTTTCACGTTTTTTGGCTCCTGGGACCTCTCTCGGAAGGTCTGTTGGGGCTCTCTTGGCCTCTCTTGGGCTTCTTGTTGGCTCCCTTGGCCTTCTTTTGGTCCCCCTTTGGCGCCAAGAGGCCCCTAAGATGAGCCAAGAGAGCCCCAAGAAGCCCCAAGATGAGCCAAGAGAGGCCCAAGAGA
>PIVL01000100.1 GCA_003354145.1 Paracoccaceae bacterium | reverse complement strand
TATATGCAGTTGGGGTATGATCTGGCGCAGTTGAACGAAACAATGGAGCAGCGGTTGGCGATGGTGCCAGAGTATCTGTTCGTGTTCACCGGCCAGCAGGCACGCCCTCAGGAATTAGAAGAATTTGCAGCTTATGCCCGTATGCATTGGGCAGGTCCGATAACAGGAGAAGCGAAATGACACAGACTGCAGATGCATTGATTATCGGAACCGGAGTCATTGGCACAGCACTGGCATTTGAGATGTCCAAGGCCGGGTATAAAACCCTGTCGCTGGATCGAAACACCCAAGCTGGGCATGGGTCCACGGCCGGATCATGCGCTATTGTACGGATGCATTACTCGACGTTTGACGGGACCGCCTTTGCCTGGGAAGGCTATCATTACTGGCGCGACTGGGCCGACTATCTGGGTCTGCCTGATGGGGCGGATTTGGCAAAATTTCGGCAAACTGGCTGTCTGACCATGAAGACCGAGGCCAACGGATTTCTGCAAAACCATATGAGGTATAGCGCAGAACTGGGCTGTAAATACAAAGAGCTGACGGCTGACGAGGTGCAGGCGCGACTGCCGATCTATTCACTAGAGAGTTTTGCCCCCGCAAAACGGTTGGATGATCCTGAATTCGGACAACCCAATGGCAAACGCATGGGCGGCGCTGTGTGCTGGCCGCAGGCGGGTTACGTCACCGATCCTGCTTTGTCTGCGCAAAACCTGATGGACGCTGCGCGTTTGCACGGAGCCGAGTTACGCACCGGTGTTGAGGTAGTTGAGGTTTTGCAGAGCGATGGGCGGGTGTCCGGTGTGAAGCTGGCGAATGGCGATGAGATACATGCGCCGGTGGTGATCAATGTGGCTGGGCCGGGGTCATCGAAGGTGAATGCCATGGCCGGCGTGTTGGGCGATATGACGATCAAAACGCGACCATTGCGTCAAGAGGTGGCGCATGTCCCGGCCCCAAAGGGGTTCAACTTTGAGGAAAATGGCACCATCGTTTCCGATAGTGATATCGCCCTATATGTGCGCCCGGAACACGGCAATAATATCCTGATCGGCTCAGAAGACCCGGAATGTGACCCGCATCATTGGTGCGAGGATGACGTGACTTATAATCGCGATTTCACCGACCAGTGGACGACTCAGGCCATGCGTTACGCGCAAAGGGTGCCGACGCTGGGCATTCCTGGTCAGGCACGGGGCGTGGTGGATTTGTATGATGCGTCCACCGATTGGATTCCGATTTATGACCAATCCAGCCTACCGGGTTTTTACATGGCCTGCGGCACCAGCGGTAATCAGTACAAGAATGCTCCGATTGCGGCCAAGATGATGACCGCGCTGATCGATTATTGCGAAGGCGGGGGTGATCACGACGCCGAGCCATTGCAATTCAAACTGCCCTATATTGGTCGTCAGATTGATGTTGGATTTTATTCGCGCAAGCGTGCGATCAATACGGATAGCAGTTTTTCCGTGCTGGGCTAAGCAGCGTAGACCACCCAGGCCCAGACCATAACGACATAGGTCAGCCCGTGAAGAGTTTGGTCCATGCCAAATGCGCGCCAAAACGAGGCCTCGTTTGGCGACAAGCATTTGGATTCTGAGTGTTTGGCTTTTGCCCAGTCGATATGGAAATGCAGCACCCATTCGGCAAAGCAGATTGCCAGGATAAAAAGCATAGGTGCTCCGACCAATACAAATACAATTGTCGAGCCAACGGCATGAACTGCAGCATGCTGTGCGCGGCCCATGTGCCAATACTGACCACGGGCCGTAAGCATTTTGGGTGTCTGCAGGAAATAATCTGCAAACATATGCTTCACTTGGAATAAACCAGTCAAGATCAGAACTGTGCCAACAAGCTGTGTCAAACCGAACTCCCCTAACGGTTGATTTGACAAGCTTACGAAGTTTGTGGGAGGACCGCAATTACTGTGCAAAATCATTTATGTGGCAGAACATGGGATTGTCATTCTATAGTCTGCAAAGACCTAGTGCGTATTTCCTAGGCGCATTTAGATACGGAATAGTCCCATAGAACCAACTCTTTTCTCTTTCATCTGGAAATACTCAAAACGCGATCAACTGATATTGCTGGCCGTGACCATGACATTGTTTCCTTTGCTTTACCTGACGCTTGAATTGCCCAAACGCATTATCAACGACGCTATTGGTGCGCAAAGCTCGACTATCGTTTTTGCCGGGGTGACGATGAGTCAGGTGATGTTCCTGGCTGTGTTGTGCTTGGGATTTCTGCTGGCTGTGCTGGCGCATGGACTAATGAAAATGCGCATCAGCACTATGAAAGGCGTGTTGTCCGAACGCATGTTGCGCCGCCTGCGCTATCAGTTGATCGCCCGTATTTTGCGCTTTCCTCAGCCTTATTTTGAACGGGTCAGTCAGGGCGAACTGGTGTCGATGGTGACAGCGGAAAGCGAACCGATGGGCGGTTTGATGGGGGATGCCCTTAGCCAGCCTGTTTTGCAGGCAGGCCAGATGATCACCATTCTGTCTTTTCTCTTCCTGCAAAGTTTTTGGTTTGGTCTTGCGGCAATTGCGCTGATCCCGTTTCAGGCGTGGCTCATCCCGAAAATGCAGCGCAAGATCAATTTGTTGAACAAAACCCGCATCAAAGAAGTCCGCGTCCTGGCCGCCACAATCGGCGAAAGCGCCGCCGGTGCCAGCGCGTTGCGTGTCAACGGCGGCTGGCGGTACCGGATGGCCGGGGTGACCCAGCAGTTGGGCAAGCTGTTCGATATCCGCTTTGAGATTTACCAAAAAAAGTTCTTTATGAAGTTCCTCAACAACTTCATCTCGCAGCTCACCCCGTTCTTTTTCTTTTCCATTGGTGGTTATCTTGTGTTGCAGGGGGCGGTATCGCTAGGCGCGCTGGTTGCGGCTTTGGCGGCCTACAAAGACTTGGCCTCACCTTGGAAAGAGCTGCTGGCCTACTATAACCAAACCGCAGACATGTCGTTGCGTTGGGACGTGATTACCGAGCGGTTTGCTCCGCAGGGCATGGTTGACGAGACGTTGTTTGACACCGAGCCTGACGAAATTCCGCATCTGCGCGGTGACATTGTGCTGGATCACGTGACGGTGCGTGATGCAGACGGCAATTCGGTGCTCGAAGATTTGAATGTCACTTTTCCGGCGGGCAAGACTATCGCCATCGCTGCGCCCAGCGAAGAAGACCGGCGCGCCTTGTCCGAGCTATTGACCCGCGAGCTTGTCCCAAGCAGTGGAACAGTGACGGTTTCAGGTCTTGATCTTGGTGGGCTGCATCAGGCCACCATCGCGTCGCGTATCGGTCACGCGAGTTCACGGCCACAGGTGTTTTTGGGATCAATCGGTGACAACGTGATGATGCCACTGCGTATCCGGCCCGGTGAAGGTGGCACAGAATCGCCATCCTATAAAGAGGCGCAGCGCGCTGGAAACAGTGCTGATTCCTACGAGGCCGAATGGTTGGATCACTCTCTCGCCGGGCAAAGCGACAGCGTTGATTTGATGGACTGGTGGTTAAAGCTGATTGCTGGTGCTGGTTCCAGCAATACATTGTTCCGACGCGGCATGGATCAGCGGTTTGATGTGGACCGCCACAGCGAACTCACAGCCAAGTTGGTCGAACTGCGCCCCAAAGTGCAGCAAGTGGTTGCCGATGCCGAGTTGGAACGGCACGCCTATTTCTTTCGCTCTGACATGTATAATCCTGCGCTTCCGGTGGTGGAAAACCTGCTGTTTGCGACGCCGCGACAGCCCATGACACAGGAAATTCTTGCAGGCCAGACTGTGTTCCTGCAGCAAATACGTGATCTGAAATTAGACGAAGACCTGATTTCGCTGACACAGGATGTACTTGATATGTTGCGTCAGATTTTTGGTCTGGACGGCACCGATCACCCACTGTTTCGCAAACTGGGGCTTGAGGCAAAAACCTACGAGACTGCCGTCGAATTGATAGAGAAAACCCGCGGCGAGGGCGCTGCGGTATTGGATCAAAGTGAGTTGGCATTACTATTGACGGTGCCGTTTAGCATTTCGGCAGACGACATTGGGCCAGCATTTTCCGACGATATGAAGGCACGTATTCTGGATCTGCGTCAGCACCATTCCACCGAACTACAGGCCACAATGAATGATCTGTTCACCCCTCTGAACACCGACGAAATCGCGCCCGGCCTTAGTGTGTTGGAAAACGCCCTTTTTGGAAAAATCGCTAGTGCCGCGGGCAGCAAAGGTGACGATTTGCGACGCCTTGTCGGGGATGTTCTGATCGAGAACGGCGCACAGGAACTGGTGGTTCGGCTAATTTATGACGTGCCGGTAGCCCTGAGCGGTGCCAATCTGCCCGCGATATTTGCAGAGCCTTTATCGTTCACTCGCGCATCAATCAAACGCCCGGATGTGCTGATTATGGATCAGGTTCTGGCCAGCTATGACGACGAAACGCAGAAGCTGGTTTATAAAAATCTGCAAACTTTATTGCCGGGTACAACCTTGATCTACCTCAGTGACAGCATTGAGAGCGAAGACGCATTTGATGCGTTTTTTGAGATGCAACAAGGCCGGTTTGTTAGTGACGATCAACAGGAAAAAGGCATGGATGATAGTGTTGCCAGCGCTGATCTGGCCCGCAAGGTGCGCGCACTGGAGCAGACTGACATGTTCTCGGGTCTTAACCGTAAACAGTTGCGTTTGCTGGCCTTTGGTGCGCGTTGGTACGAGGCGCCAGAGGGCGAGGTTGTGTTTCTGAAAGACGACGACCCAACCGATGGTGCCTATATGATCCTGGAGGGTGAGGCCGGGCTATACCTGCCAAAACCAGGCGACGAAGAGGATCAGTTTATCACTACAGTTGGTCCCGGCACGTTAGTTGGTGAACTGGGCCTGATCCGCAACGAACCCCGCGCTCTTAGTATGGTGGCCACTAGCGAATTGAAGTGCCTGCGCATCGGAGCCGAGGAGTTCCTGGCCGTGGTTGAAAACGATGCCTCTACAGCATTTAAACTGCTGCAGGTCGTGGCCGGATATGTGTCGAACTAAACCTCAGGGCCTGTGACGCACGATCGGGTCAATGGGGGTGCTGGGCAGCCCCAGGGCCTGTTCGATGAACAGCGCCACCTGCAACAGTCGGGCCTCACCCCGTGGTGGGCCGACTAATTGCAAGCCAACTGGTAATCCACTGTTGGTAAAGCCAACCGGCATCGACATGGCTGGCAACAATGTTGTGGTGGCCAGAAACGAGAATCGCAGCCAATTTTCATAAGTGCCAATTTGCTGACCATCCACCATTTCCGGGTATTCCTGCTCAACCTCTACTGGTTCAATTCCCACAACCGGGATCGCCAAAACGTCCCAGTCGCTAAGGAATAGACGCATGATTTCATAAAGCTGCGTGCGTTTTGACATGGCGTCATAGACATCGCTCAGACTTTGGTTCAGGCCAAACTCGATGTTGTCGCGCAACCGTTCGCCAAATTGTTCCTGCACGTTTTGCGGCAATCGGGCGGTGACTGCGCCGTAATGCAGACCCCGAAGCGAAAGATAGGTTTCGTTCAGTAATGGTAGGTCAGGGCAGGTGGATTCAACCTTGGCTCCTGCGCGCGCCACGGCCTGCATTGCATCATTCAACTTGGAGCGGATTTCCTGTTCAACAAAGGCAAACCCATTCTGATCTTCCGAGAACGCAATGCGCGGCATGCGCCCTAATTGGTCCAGCTCGCTTTGAAACGGGGTGACTGGGGCCTCAAGTGTTAAAGGCATCCGCGGATCGTACCCAGTCATCGCATCCAGAAATAACGCCATATCGCGCACGTCGCGGGCCATTGGGCCCTGCAGTGCTTCGGGCAAGAAGGCAGCCGAACCAGGGCCACCACCTGTGCGACCGGGTGAGGTACGAAATCCCAGCACACCACAATGTGCAGCTGGGGTGCGTAATGATCCCATCAGGTCGGACCCGTGGCTAAGCCACACTTCGCCTGACGCAAGCGAGGCCGCAGCGCCCCCTGATGAGCCGCCAGCGTTCATGCGCGTGTCCCACGGATTGCGAGTCGAGCCGAATACAGCATTGGTGCTGTTTCCGCCTGCGCCAAATTCCGGGGTGTTGGTTTTGCCGACAATCAATGCACCGCGTGATTCCAGCAATTCAACCATCGGGTCGCTGATCTCGGGGACAAAATCAGCCAGTGCAAGCGTGGCGAAGGTGGTGCGTACCCCAGCGACGTTGTTCAGATCTTTGATGCCGATGGGAAGCCCCGCAAGCCATGCCGCATGACCACCATTTCTAGCCGCTCGTTCCGGCAGTTTGCCAATCTCTTCCCTGGCCCGGTCAAAACAGGTGGTAGGCATCGCGTTGATGTCCGGTTCCACCTGCATAATCCGCGTGGCTGCAGCGGCAAGCACATCTGCCGGGTCAAGATCGCCACCGCGCAGATCGGCTACAATATCGCGGGCCGGGCGGGCGCACAGGCCGGAGCCGCTAAAGGTGGTTTCAGGCCGCATTGTCAGGATTACAGAAAAGCGAATAAAGCAGGTTGATTATCTGCTGGGTGTTGGTGTCTGCCAAGGAATAATAGATAGTCTTGCCGTTACGCCGATAGCTTACCAGCCCATCCTTACGTAATCGCGCCAGCATCTGGCTGACAGCGGACTGGCGCATATTTAGTAGCGTTTCCAATTCACCTACTGATCGTTCCTGATTCGACAGGTGGCACAGGATCATCAGCCGCCCTTCGTGAGCCAGCGATTTCAGATAGGCAGAAGCCTCGGCTGCGCGGCTGGCCATTTCGGCCTGTGCCGCTTCAGGCAAGGGGTCGGGCGGGGCGTCTGGTGCAATCGTTACTAAGGTCATGGCCGCAATATGCCAAGACACGAAACGGATGTCACCCTGCCTTGAAAAGGTTGCATCCAGTTATTCAACGGGCTTGAGAGGTGCGCCGCCAGCAAAGAAATTGCCGTTCACATAATCACATGGGGATTCTTGCATTTCCAGATGCAGACCGGTGCCGGTAAACGGGTTGGCGCGGGCCAGATCTTCGTCCACATCAATACCCAGACCGGCCCCTTTGGGTGGCAAAACAAAACCGTCTTCGATCTTGATCGAGTTGCGGATCAGCGCCGAATGAAACGGGGTCTCGATGGTTTCGACCATCAACAGGTTCGGGATCGACAGGCCAAGCTGGATATTGGCAGCCCATTCAATCGGCCCTGCATATAGATGCGGTGCCATCTGGGCGTTGAACGCTTCGGCCATAGCCGCAACCTTTTTCATCTCCCATATTCCACCTGCGCGACCCAAAGCAGGCTGCAGAATCGTCGCGGCACCCGATTGCAGAACCGCGCCAAATTCGGCTTTGGTACACAGGCGTTCACCTGTTGAAACCGGTATCCGCACGGCCTGCGCGACTTTGGCCATTTCGATGTAGTTGTCAGGTGGAATCGGCTCTTCGAACCACAACGGTCTGTAGGGTTCAATGGCCTGACCCAATCGGATTGCACCAGCGGTGGTGAATTGCCCATGAGTGCCAAACAGCAGATCGGCCTTGTCACCCACCGCATCGCGGATGGCTTTGCAAAAGGCAATCGACTGGCTGATGTCGCTCATTGCGGGCATATGTCCGCCGCGTTTGGTATAGGGGCCTGCGGGGTCAAATTTGACTGCTGTATAGCCGCGTGCGACCAGATCAGTGGCGCTTTCGGCGGCCATTTCCGGAGAGCTCCAGAAGTCAGTCAAATCGTGATGCGGCAACGGATTCAGATAGGAATAGGCTCGCAGTTTGTCATTCATCCGCCCACCGATCAACGCATGAACAGGGCGGTCCCGGTCTTTGCCCAGGATATCCCAGCAGGCGATTTCAAGTCCCGAAAAAGCCCCCATGACCGTCAGGTCAGGGCGTTGGGTGAACCCGGCAGAATAGGCACGGCGGAACATCAGCTCGATGTTTTCAGGGTTTTCGCCCAACATGTGACGCTCAAACACGTCGGTGATGACCGGGCGCATTGCTTCGGGTCCCACTGAAGAGGCATAGCACTCGCCCCAGCCCGTGATACCGGTGTCGGTGGTGACTTTGACCAATATCCAATACTGACCACCCCAGCCGGGTGGTGGTGGAGCGGTGACAATGATGTCGAGGTCTTGCAGTTTCATGGTCTGAGTTTTGGCCTAGCGGTTGAACACGATCACATTGCGTTTGGCGCTGCCAGTTTTTGTATCGGCAAAGGCCTCGTTGATCTGATCCAACGACCAGCGTCCCGAGATCAATTCATCCAGTTGCAAACGACCCTGTTCGTAAAGATCAATCATCCATGGAATATCGCGCTGGATCACCACATCGCCCATTTTAGAACCGATTATCGCCTGACCCATTGCCGCCATATTCACCGGCTCATAGGCGGCTTTTTCACCAGAATGCGGCATGCCGATCATCACGACCTTGCCGCCCCAACCGACATAGCGCACCGCCTGATCATAGGCTGGGATGGCCCCAACAGTGACCAGAACCAAATCGGCCCCACGTCCACCAAGCGCCTTATAGGACGCCCGCCATGGCGATTTTTCGGTGGCCAATATGCCGTGTGTTGCACCAAAGCTTTTGGCGATCTCAAGCTTTTCTTCGGTCATGTCCACAGCGACAATCCGACGAGCGCCTGCAATCTTTGCGCCCTGAATGGCATTCAGACCAACACCACCTGCGCCAATGACAACAACGTCTTGTCCTGCACGCAAATTACCCGCATTTACCGCTGCCCCTACTCCGGTGATCACGCCGCAGGATAGCAGACACGCAGCCTCTTTGGACATGGTGTCAGGGATTTTGACGATCTGGCTGTGATCGACCACAACCTTTTCGGCAAACGCACCACAGGCCATTGCCTGATCCAAAGGCCCGCCGTCCATTGTGGAAATCGGGCCGTTCACCCCGGGTGTAGGCGTGTTACAGATTGTTGGTTTGCCGCTGGCACAATTCGGGCACGAACCACAGGCCCGGATCAGGGTCACAACAACAGCATCACCCAGTTCAAAATTGCCGGTACCATCACCAAGGGCGGTGATTACACCAGCTGCCTCGTGCCCATAGACCGCAGGCAAATCTCCGCCCCAGCCACCTTCGGCGTAGGAAATATCGGAATGGCAAATCGCTACAGCATCCAGCGACACTTCGACCTCTCCCTGTTTAGGCGCAGCGATGTGGATGTCTTCGACGACCAGTGGGGCGCCATGTTCGTGACAGACGGCAGCTTTGATGGTTTGCATATCAGGTTCCCTAGTTTGTTGTCAGTAAGGTGGACTGCGCCCAAGTGCTGTGCAAGTAAGAATACGGCGCTTTGCCGTCGCGTTTACTCCTTGTTAGGCTTGGAGCGTAGAAATATGACCAGTGCAATCATCATCAGCCCCATGGATACCACGAACGGAGCCCCCGGCAGATAAACCGACGCGCCTTCCCGAGTAAATTCAGCAAAGACCGATGTCATCAGCATTGGCGACACGATCATGGCCAAGGCTCCGGCGCTGGTCATAACACCTTGTAGCGCCCCTTGCTCATCATCGCCAACCATTTGCGACATAGTGCCTGTCAATGCCGGGATCGTCGCCGCGCCCAACGCTGCCAGCGGAGTCAGGATCAATGCAATTGTTCCGCTTGTCACAATCGCCATGGCGCCAAAGGCGGAAACTTCAAAGGCCAGACCAACGACTATTGTGCGCCATTCACCCAATCGCGCAAGGATCAGACGGATCAGGCCACCTTGAACGATAGCCATCAAAATTCCGAACAACGCCAGGGAAAACCCGATCATCTGCGGAGACCATCCAAAACGTTCTTGGGTGAAATATGGCCAAATGGACGGGTACACATTCAAGGCGACGGAATAGATGAAAAAGACAGTCAGCAATCGCTGTACGCCGGGAAGCCTGGACATCTGCTTGAAGGCACCAAATGGATTGGCACTGGTCCATTTGAATGGGCGGCGAATTTGATCAGTCACTGTTTCAGTCAGAACGTAATAACCGAAGATTAAGTTTAGCGCGGCTAACACCGCGGCTGCGTAAAACGGCGCTCGGGTGCCGTATTCGCCGAGCATCCCGCCGATCAGCGGGCCAAGAACAAAACCGATGCCAAATCCGGCCCCAAGCAGGCCGAAATTCGCCGCCTTATCCGCAGGTTTTGAGATGTCCGCCATATAGGCATTGGCAGTGGATTGCGTGGCCGCGGTGATCCCGCCAACGATGCGCCCGATCAATAGCAGCCAAATAGAGCCGGCGAGGGCCATGACAAGGTAATCTGCGCTCATGACGAGCAGCGAAATCAACAATACCGGGCGCCGCCCAAAACGATCGGACAAATTGCCCATGATGGGGCCAAACAGAAACTGCATGAACGCAAAAACGGTGGTAAGAACGCCACCCCACAAGGCTGCGCTTGCCAATGTGCCGCCCTGCACCTCCAAGATCAGCTTGGGCATGATGGGCATGATCAGGCCGATGCCCATAGCATCCAACGTCACAGTCACCAAAATAAACAAAACAGGAAGTCGCAAATCAATTATCTCAACTGTGAATGCTGGATTTGTCGACACGCTACGCTGGCCTGTCTCAAAGCAAAAGCGGAACTTTTAGCTACTGACCCGAGGGCAGGCGTTGTGTCACGTCGGCGGCTATTAACCAAAGCATCGCTCTTGTGCGATTGCTGGTCCTGCCATCAGAATTGCTTTGATATCCTATCAAGCATCGTCGCCAGACCCTGTGGGTCGGCAAAGAACGGCGAATGCGAAGTCGGCATGTTGAAAAGCCGATCTTCAGGAAAATCCTTGGCCAGTTCCAGCTGGAATTCTGGAGGAATCGTGTGGTCATTGAGGGTTTGGATGTAAGATTTAGGTACGCTTGCGAACCGTTTGGTCAGGGTCAGTGGGGTCTCTTGCGGTTTGATGATTTGAGGACGCAGCAGGGGCATTGCATATGCCACCGCCTCATCCGGGCAATCATGATAGAACAGGTCGCGAACCCGATCCGGAACAATAGTATAGGTGGTCATATCAGCACTGCGATTGACGGTCCCGGCTAAGGGTTGGGCATCTGACAGTCTGCGCATATCAGCCAACGACATTCCGGAAACCGGCACATAAGCGCACAGATAGATCAGCCCGCGCATAGCGTCCGGGTTTGACTCGGCTGCCGCGCTGATCGGATATCCACCCCACGAATGACCAACAATAAGCGTGTCTGGCGTAGAGGCTGCCAGAATGGCGTCGGCGCAAGTGTCCAACGTCACTTTGGGTATTGGCGTTTTGTCGCTTCCATGCCCCGGCAAGTCGATGGTTCGCGCCGTGTGGCCCATTGCCTCTAACGGGGCGATCATATCACGCCAGCACCATGCACCATGACAAGAGCCGTGTATCAACAAAAAATCAGCCATCAATATACTCCACATTCGCCAATTGGGATGCCCTGAAGGTGTCAAACATGACCGGTGTCTTTCATGAATTTGGTCAGAGTTCTGGCGTATTCGTCGGCCTTTTCCACACAAGGCAAATGCCCGGCACCGCGGATCAGATGAAACTGCGAGCCGGGGATCAGATCAACCGTCTCGCGGACCAGATCAGGGGGTGTTGATCCATCTTCGGACCCGGCGATGCCTAATGTTGGCAGGCGTAATGTCGCCGTCGTGGCATAGAAATCCGACCCGGAAATCGCCGCTGAACAGCCCGCATATCCGGCATCCGGCGTGCGTTCCAACATGTTGTACCAAAGTTCGAGTTCTGGTTTGGCGCGAAATTCTTCGCTGAACCAGCGGGTCATCACCGCGTCTGCAAGGCTTTTGATACCGTGGTTATTAACCTGAGCAATGCGTTCGGCCCAGATGTCTTTTGTTCCGATTTTGGCCCCGGTGTTTGACAGCACCATGGCACGGATCAGATCCATGCGTTTGACAGCTAGACCTTGCGCAATCATGCCACCAATCGACAAGCCGACGAAAAAGCTGTCGCGGACATTCAGGTGGTCCAGCAGCCGTTCGGCATCACGAACCAAAGCGCCCATTGTATAGGGTGCAGGGGGCAGCGATGATAAACCATGCCCACGTTTGTCAAAGCGGATGAACCTTAGCCCCTGAGGCAGACGCGGCAGGATGTCGTCCCAAAGCCGCATGTCCGTCCCTAGGGAATTGACGAACACAACCGGTGCGCCGTCAGGGTCTCCGTCAACACGATAGTGCAGTTTCACATCACCCAGATCGAGCATGTTCATAGTTGTTTCCTCTCAAATTCAATCGCTGCTGATACGCATATGCGCGATGATCTGGCCCGATCAGGTTTTTGACGTTGAACGAGGCAGTGGTGAACCGGGTCATTCTGAATGCGGCTCTAGCGCCTTGCGGAATACATCCGCGTCAATATTTCCGCCCGACGCGACCACAATTACCGCATCGCCCTTGATCTGATTTCCATGAAACAAGGCTGCTGCCAATGCCACTGCGCCACCTGGCTCAACAACGATTTTCAGGCGTGAAAAGGCCAACGCAACAGCGCGCAACGCCTCTTCTTCGGTGACCACAATCCCTGCCCCGCAAAGGCGTTTCATAATCGGAAAAGTCAAGTCGCCACAGGCAGGCGTAATGATCGCGTCACAAAGCGAACCTGACAGCCGGTCATTGCGTTCGATTTTTCCGGATTTCAGAGACCGTGCAACATCATCAAATTCTTCGGGTTCAATGGGACGAACCTGCATATCAGGCGCATGTGCCTCAAGCGCCAAAGCGATACCCGATGTCAGCCCGCCGCCGCCACATGGAACAAGAACATCACCCGATGTAAGGCCTTCTTCGGCCGCCTGTTCAGCAATTTCCAACCCAGTTGTGCCTTGTCCGGCTATCACCAGAGGTTCGTCGAATGGTTTGATCAGGGTAAGGTTGCGTTCGGCTGATAGCCGGTCGCCAATTACATCGCGATCATCTGTCGCGCGGTCAAAGAGCACCACCTCGGCACCTAGTGCGCGGGTGTTGTCGATCTTCATCTTAGGTGCATCGGACGGCATGACGATGACCGCAGACGTGCCGTGCCGCCGCGCTGCCAAGGCTACGCCTTGAGCATGGTTGCCGCTAGAAAACGCAATAACGCCACGGGCCCGCACATCCGGATCAAGGGCGGACAAAGCCGACCAGCCACCACGAAATTTGAAACTGCCAGTGTGCTGCAAGCATTCCGGTTTCAGCAGAACACGCCGCCCGGCAATCTCATCCAGAAACGGAGAGCTAAGCAACGGCGTGCGCCGCACATGGCCTTTCAACCGCTCAGCGGCGGCGTGGATCATGTCGAGGTTACTCATTTATCTGGCCTTCAGTATTCGGGTGAAAAAAGTTGAGTGGTTGCAAGGTGATCTGCAGCGCACATCATTGATTGCCTGCCGCCAGGGCGGTAATGGTGGTCAAGTCTGATACAACGTGATCGGGCTTCCAGGGCAGCCGATCCACAGGTTCACTCGCGCGATTTGCCCAGGCTGTGACAAAGCCATAGCCTGCCGCTGCTGCTGCATCCCAGCCATTTGAGGACACGAATAAAACTTCGGTGTTTTTGCAGCTGAACCGTTCACCAACTAAATCATAGACGCGCCAGTCCGGTTTGAAGATGCCAACGCTTTCTACCGATAAAACATCATCCAGCAAGTCGCC
>PIVL01000894.1 GCA_003354145.1 Paracoccaceae bacterium | reverse complement strand
AAAAATAAAAATCAGAAAAATTTAAGAAAATCTGTTAAAATCCTGAAAAATCCTGTAAAAATCAAAAATCTGTCAAAAATCCTGTAATAATCTTATCGTTTTGTACCTATTTTGTAAAATCTAGCTGTTTTACGGAGTTTTGTACCTATTTTCTAGCTTTTACCGTTTTTCAGGATATTCCGAGCCCAGAATACAAGCCAAACCAAGATTTTAAGATTTAATAGGGGATTTTAGGTCATAAAAACTTGGATTTAGTGTTAACTAGTTTATTTCGAACGTACTTGTACACATGATGTGCGTGAACTAGTTTATTTCGCCAAAACAGGCCAAAAACAACAAATTATATAATCATGTCTTCTACGGGGGCGGGCACTAAATGGTTATTTTTGCTTTTTGGCATATCTTTGAGGCTTACTATCTACTACTATCAATAAAACTTTAACTTATATACTCTTTGCTTGCATCCTTTTATCTATATTAGGTCAAACTCTTACCCATTCTTTAGAACCTTTTTATATTATAGGCCGCTTAGGTACTTTATTATTTTTACAGTTAGTCTATCTGCATCAGTTTTCATATTCGGTTTCATGTCACAAGATTCAGCTCAATGTTTTAGTCTGTAGTATTTTATAGAGGTAGTAAATAATTGCTCAGAAATGGCTGAAATGCAAAAACCCGCCAAACTAAGACAAGATTTTAAGATTTAATAGGGGATTTTAGGTCATAAAACATACCAGCCACAGCACCGAAAAGTCGCACCTAGTGTTTTTAAAATAGCTCATTTTGTAT
>PIVL01000099.1 GCA_003354145.1 Paracoccaceae bacterium | reverse complement strand
GGCTATCAACTTGCCCACCGGTACCCCGCCGGTAAACGTGATGATGTCGATATTTTCATTGGTAATCATTTCGTCGCCAATGTCCTGAGGCAAGCCAGTGACGATCTGGAACATTTCATGCGGCAGACCTGCTTCGTACAGAATATCGGCCAGCGCAATTGCCGTAAGCGGCGTCAGCTCCGTTGGTTTGCAGACCACGCAATTGTTCGTCGCAATCGCCGGAGCGATTTTGTGGCTGACCATGTTCAGTGGGTGATTGAACGGCGTAATCGCGGAAATTGCCCGGACCGGTTCGCGTTTGGTGTAAATCTTGCGCGCTTTGCCTTGCGGCGTCAGATCGCAGGAAAATATCTGCCCATCGTCCAGAATGGCCATCTGACCGGCCAGTGTGAACACATCATATGCCCGCCCTGTTTCATAAAGCGCGTGCTGATGACAGATGCCCAACTCCAACGTCAGCCAACTGGCAAGCCAGTCGCGTTTCTCGCGGATCAGCTCTCCTGCCCGGAAAAGAATTTGCTGACGCTCGTACCTTGTCAGCGTTGGTTTATAGGCCGCCGCTATTTCAAACGCGCGTTTGGCATGTTCGGCTTTGCCAGCAGGTACAGTGCCAACAACCTCTTCGGTATATGGATACTTTACCTCAACGACGTCATCGGTGAACACGACCTCGCCACCGATGCGCATACCTTCGTTACGAATTTCAAAACCGTCTTTCATTACAACAGTATCCTCTGCTTCAAAGCGCGGCGGCGGTTGTTGCGTAAAAGAAAGCATCGAAGTTGCGCAAATCCGGCTTGCTGTTCAGGTCGATCACCCGGTTGACGATGAACGGCACCACCTGTTCGGTCAACCCGCCGTGGCTGCGCAAGGGTTCCTTGAGCGCGGCCAGATCGTGGCGATGCTCGGATGTGCCGATGCAGACGTTTTCACCGGAAACCATCACGATATCGCCAATCCGGTCGCCCGGCAGTTCGAATATTTCGATTGCGCGCTCTTTGGTCAGCACATCGGTCATTCCATCAATCAACGACAGCTTGCCAATGATTTCGTTGCGGTCCGCGCCTTCGGGCAAATAGGCGGTGGCGAACGATCCCAGCGCGCCGTGGTGCACCACATAGGGGTCGGTGATTGGCAGGATCACCCGCGCCGCGGCCTCGCCCAGCCATTCGTCCATCAGGTCCTGCACATAGATCACCGCAGGCGAGCCGTCGGCCAGATGCTTGGGCTTCATGCCGTGATCTGCGGTGACAACAATCGCCGCACCCATGGCGTCCAGTTCAGTCAGGTATTTGTCGAACATCTTGTAGAACGATTTGGCGTCTGCATCGTCGGGGGCATATTTGTGCTGCACATAATCAGTAGTGGTCAGATACATCACGTCCGGCTGCCATTCGGCCATTAACTTGACGCCCGCGGCAAACACAAACTCAGACAGATCTGCCGAGTATACCTCGGGCTGTGCCATACCAAGCCAAGTGCTGGCCGCGTCCTGGCCATGCTCAGCGGCGGTGGAAGTGTCGGATTTTTCTGCCGAGAAACACCGCGCCCGATCCTCGTCAAATTTCAGCCCCGCACCCAACAAGGCGCGTAGCTTGTCCTTGGCGGTGACAATCGCCACCTTGGCGCCCGCGTCGTAGAACTTTGAGAACACAGTTGGCGCACGCAGGAACCGCACGTCATTCATCATCACCTCTTCGCCGGTGTCCGGATCGAACAGGAAATTGCCGCAAATGCCATGCACAATCGGCGGACGCCCGGTCGCGATAGACAGGTTGTTTGGGTTGGTGAACGACGGGATTACCGAATGCGCCAGCCGGTCAGTGCCGGTGTCACGCATACGTTTCAACGTCGGCATAAGGCCGTCAGCAATTGCCTTATCCAGATATTCCGGTTCGCAGCCGTCCAGACAAATGGCGATGGCAGTGACTTTCGGCGCGGGATAAACCCTTCCGTTTGCCTCAACAGAAGTCGTGATGGTCATGTCAGGTATTCCTTTGTTCAGGCGGCCAGCTTGGCGCGCTCGATTAGTGCAGATTCTGGTGGAGCGGCGCTATACACGCCCAATTCTGAAAGAGATTCGGCGGCGGCGGCAACCACTTGCCGCATAACATTGCTATCCAACTGGCCGATACAACCAATTCGGAAACTTTCGGCGACGGTTAGCTTGCCGGGGTAAATGATAAAGCCTTTGCCCTTCATCAGCCCATAAAAGCGATCAAAGTCGAATGCGGGGCTGGCCGGGCAGAAAAAAGTTACGATGATGGGGGACAGCCAGCGGTCTTTCAGCAGCGTTTCAAATCCAAGTTCGCGCATCCCGGTGACCATGACATCGCGGTTGTTGGCGTAACGCCCGCCGCGTGCGGCAACTCCACCCTCAGCCTCGTGACTGCGCAGCGCCTCAAGGAACGCGGCGAGCACGTGGGTAGGCGGCGTGAATCGCCACTGCCCCGTTTTGTTCATGTGTGCCCATTGCGCATGAATATCCAAACTCAGAGAATGGCTGTTGCCCTTCGCTGCCTCAAGCTCGGATTTGCGGGCGATTACAAAGCCAAATCCCGGCACGCCCTCGATACATTTGTTGGCCGACGATACCAAGGCCTCAAAGCGGATTTGACTGACCTCAAGCGGGATCGCGCCAAAGGCCGACATGGAATCGATTAGCAGTTTACGCCCTGCCGCATAGGTCGCCCTGGAAATTTCTTCGACTGGGTTCAGGATGCCACTGCTGGTTTCGCAATGGATCGCCACAACATGGGTAATCGCCGGATCATCAGCCAGAATTCGTGCCACTTCACCGCCGCGCGGCGGCAGATAATCGCCCTTGTCCAGCAGCACATAATCGCGCCCCAGATACGCCAACGTTTGCGCCGACCGCAAACCATAGGCGCCATTGGCCAGCACCAGCACTTTGCCGTCCTTGGGAATAAACGATCCCAACATCGCCTCGACCGAAAAGGTGCCGCTACCTTGCATTGGCACGCAATCAAAATCATTCGCCCCGTTACCCAGCATCGCCAGCAACCGATCGCGCATATCCTGCGTCATTGCCCGAAAATCGCCGTCCCAACTGCCCCAGTCTCGCAACATTGCCTGTTTGACAGGGCATGACGTGGTCAGCGGACCCGGTGTTAGCAGATAGGGCTCACCAAGTGCTGGGGCAGGAATTGGATCGGTCATGACGCTCTCACAAATGGGTTTTGTCAGACCTGACTTGCCGCATGGCTATCTATATGTAAAATTGCAATATCCAATTTATGTATAAGCTGTGCCTATACTTTAAAATAGTGAGATACGAATGCGGCAAAGCCAGCTCAAAGCCTTTCATCATGTCGCCTTGTTAGGCGGGTTTTCCCGCGCTGCCGAGGCGTTGTTTCTCACTCAGCCGGCGATTTCAGAACAAGTGCGCAAGCTGGAACAAGACCATGATGTGTTGCTGTTTTTACGCGCCCATAAGCAGGTGACATTGACCTCCGAAGGCGAAGAACTTTTCCGGCTGACCAAACAATTGTTCGAAATTGACGCGCAAATCGACGAATACATGTCCGAAACCCGTGCCGCAGTGGTTGGCACCCTGCGTATCATTGCTGATTCTGCCCATCACGTGACGGGTATTTTAACCCGGTTTCGGCAAAGGTTTCCCAATGTGGTGGTCACCCTGCGTACCGGAAATTCACAAGAGGTTTTGGATGAACTGCGCGCTTATAATGCCGAAATTGGGGTCGTCGGAAGCCTGTCTCCAGGGCGGGATATGGCGACACTGTCGTTGGGGGAAACCGGGATTGTGGCGTTTGCAGCGCGAGGGTTGCTGCCTTCTGACACAACAAGTCTTAGTCTGGCAGAACTAAGTGAACTGCCTTTGATTTTTCGTGAAACCGGCTCAAAAACTCGTCAAAAACTGCAGGAATCTGCCGAAGCACAGGGTATCGTTCTGACCCCCGCCATTGAGGCAGAAGGACGGGAAACCGTGCGTGAACTGGTGGCCTCTGGCGCAGGTATCGGGTTTGTGTCCGAGGCCGAGTTTGGCCATGATACGCGACTGCTCCAAATCAGGCTAACAGATGTTGATGCCCGCATGAGCGAGGCGCTGGTGCACATGCGACAACGTCAGGAAGTCAGGGTAATCCGGTCATTCATGGATGTGGCACGGGCTGCCCTTTTTGACAATCAATAGGATCGTCTTACCCGCCTGCCCTGCTGCTGTCGTCTTCGCCAATCGTCTCGATCAGCCGGGTTTCAAGCAACTGACCACCGCGGTACAGGATCGGATAGCACACCGAGGCCACATGACTGTTGATCTCACGCAAAGCGCGCAGGGCCTCAAGATGAATGTTGCTCGATTCAAAGCTGGTTTTCGATCCATCTGACAACCGTCGCAAATGTTTCTTGCGTGATGACCGTTCAAGCCGCGTCATTTCGGTCTTTTCCTCTAGCAACAAACGGGCACTTTCCAGATCGTCTGACATCAGAACGTTAGAGGCCAGCGCCATATTGGCCAGAATCCGTTCATGCATGTTTACTAATTCCTGCCCACCAGCTTTGGAAAACTTAAGCCTCTCTTGCGATTTTTCTCTGGCCAAAGGCAGCAGAATCTTGGCCACCAGATCACCCACGGTTTCAAGAGCGATTGCATATTCGGTCAATTCGCGGGCGCGCTTCCAATCTTGCTTGGTCATCCGATCCGCAGGCATCGCCGCCACATAGCGGCGAATATCGTCCAGCGCGCTGTTCACAACCTCATCACGTTCGATCAGCGTTATAGCCCGATCTTTGTCATAGTCTTCATACAGCTCCATCACCGGGGCGGTCATTGTTTCGACCACCTGCTCCATGCGCAGCACTTCACGCTTGAGATTGGCCAGTGCCAGATTGGGGATGGTCAGGGCGGAATCGTCCAGCAGGCTGACGTGCAGCACCGGCGTCTCCTGCTCTATCACAGGCGAATCCGGCAGAAGATTGCAGAGCGGGGGTTCGAGGAACCGGCAGAAGGGTAACGCCAGCAACAACACTGTGTTGAACAACACATGCACGTTGATCAACGTCTGCGCGTCACTGCCCCCACCCAGATAGGACAACACCGGCAATCCGTTGACGATGTAGAGCGCAAGAGCTGCCCCAGAACCGCGCAACAGAAAGTTGGCCACTGGCACGCGTCGCGCAGAATTGGACAGCCCGCGGGTCAACCCGATAGGGATCACCGCACTTCCCAGATTTGCGCCCAGAACCAGTGACACACCGGCAACCATGGGAACGGCATCAATGGCCACCAATGTTACACACATCAGGATCACCGCAACGCTGGAATGCATGAACCACGCCAACAGCGCGCCAATGATGAACGCGGCAATAAAGTCAGATTCCAGAAACCCAGCGATAGAGGGCAGGAAATTACTGTCCCGGATCGGGTCCATAGTTTCACGCAAGAACCGCAATGATATCAGGATAAACGCAATACCCAGAATGATTCGCCCAGCCTGTTTTAGCTTGCGACTGTCTGACTTAATGAAAAAACCGCCGCCAACGGCCAGGAGAACCGGCACAAGCCAGTCAAGTTTGAACGACAATACCTGTATAAGCAGGGCCGAGCCTAAATCCGCACCCAGAACAATCGACAACCCAGCAGCAAAGCCCAACGCACCAGACCCAGCAAACCCTGAGACCAGTAACGCTACCGCAGCCGAGCTTTGCAATACGATGGCAAGAACCAGCCCGGTCAGCGCCGAGTTCAGCGGGTTGCGCGTGGTGGTGACGATACGCCGAAACGATGGCCCGAACGCCCGCTCGATCCCTGTGCGCACCATGCGAACCGCATAGAGCAACAGCATCGTCGCCCCGGCAATCTGGATGAGAAATGACAGAATGGTCACGCGGTCACCCGATCAGACGAAGCTGCAGCATCCGAATCCGCAGCGTTAACCAACTCTATGCCCCATTCCTGAAACTGTTGTGCAAAGTCTGTGTTCAATGGCTGGTCGGTTACAACGACATCCACCGCTTGTGGCGCACATAAAACCATAGGCGCCTGTTTGTTGAATTTCTGATGATCCGCCACCACGATTGCACGGCGCGTTTGACCGACAACAGCACGCGACACGATAGCCTCTTCTTGTCTGGCCAGCAAAAACCCACCCTCGACATCAATAGCATCAACACTAAATATGGCGGCGTCAAACCGAAAGTTTTCGATATATCGAACGGTGTCAGCGCCAAAAGCCCCCCATTCGGTGCGACGTAATTCACCGCCAGTCAGAAACACCCGGCAGCCTTCTGAATTGGCCAGTGATTGCGCGACATTCAGGGAATTGGTCACAATTGTCAGTTTCGAACGCCCGCTTAAAGATTGTGCAACAAAGGTCGAAGTTGACCCGACATCAAGGAAAATACACGCGCCATCCGGGATCAAGGCCGCCGCCGCCTTTGCAATGCGGCTTTTTTCACCGGAACGCAGACCAAGGCGGGAAAACACTCCTGCCCCTGCCTCGGCATCTGCCAGATATGACCCACCATGGACACGCCGCACCAGATCAGCCTTGGCCAATGCTTTGGTCGTGCGACGGATGGTTTCCTCAGAGACGCCCAGAAGATCAGCCAAATTGGCGTTGCGTGCGGCCCCACCCAATTGGCGCAGCGCGTCGAGCACCTCTACTTCCCGGTGGTTGGATCGGGATTTCTTGTCTTTGGCCATTGATTGCGTCTCCGTTCCCGCAAATTGCCTGTTTTCCCACAAAAGTCCACCTATTTTAAGATTTTCGTGTGCTTTTGTGTGAATTATCGTCTGACTTCGGGCATTTTCACGCTATCGACCAAAAGAAACGCGCAAACCACAGATGCGGTCCACAACTTTGCCAACAGATGGATCAAAAAAATGCCCACCGATTTTGAAATCTGGCGGGCACTATTCTATTTTAACAGGGTGATTTACTCTGCATGGGTTGTCGTTCTTGCGATGCCTTTGATCCGCTCCCTCAAACCTTGCATAAAGGCATAGAGAACCGGGATCAGAATGACACCGACTGCAGTGGCCAGCGCCATACCACCAAACACCGCAACACCAATTGCTTTTTGGCTGGCGGCACCGGCGCCCGAAGCAATTAGCAGCGGCACCACGCCAAGCAGGAAGGAGAACGCCGTCATCATCACTGCCCGGAACCGCTGACGTGCCGCTTCATGTGCGGCGTCACGAATCGATAGCCCTTCGGCGCGGCGCTCCATTGCGAATTCTACGATCAGAATGCCATTTTTTGCCGCCATACCAATCAGCATGATCATCCCGATCTGGGTATATAGGTTGATGTCACTGCCAGTTATAGCCACTGCCAGAACGGCACCAAACATCGCCACCACCACTGACAGCAGGATCGCCGCCGGCATCGTCCAGCTTTCGTACTGCGCCACCAGGAACAAATAGGTGAACAGCACCGCCATGCCAATAATCACAATCACGAACCCGGATGAGGACAGCTGCTGCTGTGCAGTCCCTGTCCATTCATAGCTATAACCTGGTGGCAGCGCGGTCACCGCCTCTTCCTGCATCACCCGGATTGCGTCACCGGTGGATAGCCCCGGCGCTGGTACGGCAGTAACGGTGGCCGAGCGGAACATGTTAAAGCGCTTCAACATGACTGGTCCAAGAATGTTTTCAACGTCGATCAGCGTTGACAGCGGCACCATATTGCCAGCCTGAGAACGAACATAGAGATTGCCGATATCCTCGATCTTGTCACGGTAAGAGCCATCAGCCTGAACCATAACGCGGTAAACGCGACCAAACAGGTTGAAGTCATTGACGTAGAACGAACCCAAATGTGCCTGCATGGTCTGGAACACCTCAGAGATGGGAACGTCCAGAACTTTGGCCTTCTCGCGGTCCAGATCGACAAACACCTGCGGAACATTAGCCCTAAAGGTGGTGTACGACTGGCCGATCTCGGCACGCTGATTAGAAGCAAAGACCAGCGAGCCAACAGCCGCGGCCAAATCCTGCGGAGTACCGCCTGCGGTTTGTTGCACTTCCATCTCGACGCCCGCGGACATGCCAAGACCCGAGATTGGCGGAGGATTGAAGGCCACGATACTGGCAGCGGCCTCTGCGTTGGCGATACCGTAAATCTGTCTCAGAATCGCACCGGGTTGCAAGTTCTCTGTGTCCCGTTGGTCCCAGGGGTTCAGGTTGACGATGATCATCGCACCATTTGCACCAGAGCCGTTGAGCAGGCTGAACCCGTTGACAAGGATGGTGTTTTCGACGCCGGGGATCTGCTCGATCTGATCATTCACGCGCTTGGTCACCAGCTCGGTTCGGCCCAAGGCCGCAGCGTCTGGCAATTGGACGTCGACGAACAGGTAGCCATTGTCTTCAGAAGGCAAAAAACCCTTGGACGTAGTGCCAAACAGACCGCCAGCGCCGAACATCATTGCGGCGATGATCGCGATAGCCAGTATTGGTAGGCGCAGCAGTCGCCCTACAACGCCAAGATAGCCATTGCGCAATATATCGATGCCATTTTCAAACTTGGCCAGCACCCCGGTTGGGGGTCCGGAACGTGACTTGAGCACCAATGCACAAAGCGCTGGAGACAATGTCAGTGCGTTGATCGACGAAATTACAACCGCCACCGAAATGGTCACCGCAAACTGTGAAAACAGCCGCCCGGAAATACCCGGCATGAACGTCACAGGGACAAATACTGCAAGCAAAACCAAAGTAGTTGCAATCACCGGACCGGTAATCTGCCCCATCGCCTTGCGGGTTGCATCCGGCGGGCTAAGCCCTTCTTCGGCGATTAAACGTTCGACGTTTTCCACCACGATAATGGCGTCATCCACCACGATCCCGATGGCAAGCACCAGGGCAAACAGAGAGATGGTATTGAGCGACATGCCCAGCGCCAACAGAAAGGCAAAGGTACCTATCAGCGAGACCGGGATGGCCACCGCCGGAATTATGGTTGCCCGCCATGAGCCAAGGAAGACAAAAACCACAGAGATCACCAGGCCAAACGCCAGCACAAGCGTGGAAATCACATCGTCAAGCGACTGTCTAACAAAATCCGTGGTGTTGAATGGCACCGAATAGACCACATCTTCGGGAAAGGACGCCGATAATCGTTCCAGCTCGGCCAGGACTGTTTCCGAAACAGCAAGTGCATTGGCCCCTGGCGCCTGATAGATGGCCAGGATAGTTGCTTCGCTGCCCTCAAAAAAGCCTGAGACACTATAGTACTGCGCGCCCAGTTCGACGGTTGCCACATCACGTACGCGGACCGTGCTGCCGGCCGCGCCGGTGCGAATCACGATGTCTGCAAATTCTTCGACGGTGGTTAGGCGGCCTTTGGATTTGATGGTGTATTGAAAGGTCTGATCGCCGGGCACAGGCGGCGCACCGATCTGGCCAGCCGAGACTTCTAGATTCTGTTCGCGCACCGCATTGATCAAATCACCCGGTGTGATGCTTAGCCCGGCCATCTTGTTGGGATCCATCCAGATCCGCATTGCATAGCTAAGGTTATTAAGGATATCGGCCTTGCCAACGCCGGGAACCCGGCTAAGCGCGTCTTTAATGTTAATAGCGGCATAATTGGACAGGAAAACATCATCATAGGTGTTGTTGGGCGAAGTCAGTGTCGCCACCAACAGCATATTGGTAGAGCTTTTTTGCGTCACCACACCCGACGATGTTACTTCGGCCGGCAGGCCTGACATCGCTTGCGCCACTCGGTTTTGAACGTTAACCGAGGCAATATCCGGGTCGGTGCCCACTTCAAATGTAACCGAGAGTGAATAGCTACCGGTGTCAGACGAACTGGACGACATATAGATCATGTCGTCTACACCGTTGACCTGCGCCTCAATTGGAGCGGCAACACTTTTTTCAACAGTTTCAGCATTGGCACCAGTGTAACTGGCGCTGACGTTGACAACTGGCGGAGTAATATCGGGAAACTGGGCTACTGGCAGAGCCGCATAGCCAATCAGCCCCATGATGGTCAGCACCAACGAAATCACAATCGCAAATTTGGGCCGCGAGATGAACACAGTCGAAATCATGATCTATTCACCGGTCTGGCTGGCTAGAACCGGATCTACCTTGGCGCCAGGTCGGATCCGTTGAAGGCCTTCGACGACGACAATATCACCGTCCTGCAGACCATCAGTTACAATGATACCGGTTCCCACCACGCCGCCTGTTTTGATGTATCGCTGCTCGACCATCTCTTGATCATTGACCACCAGCACAAATGGCCCTTGCTGATCACGCTGGATCGCCGCCTGGCTAATAATAAGCCGATCTACGGCTTTTTGCGCCTCAAGCCCAACAGTCAGAAATGATCCATCCACTATCAGTCGGCTGGTGTTTTCAAATTCGGCCCGCAGGGTAATGGCGCCTGTGTCTGGATCAATGCGGTTGTCAGCAAAAGCAAACTTGCCGCGTTCATCAAGATTAGTACCGTTGGGCAACACCACAAACACTTCGAACAGGCCACTTTCTTCATCGTCACCGGGTTCGGGGTTCTCGATTCTTTGCAAGATACTGACATATTGCTTTTCGTTCAGTGCAAAAGCGACGTAGATCGGTGCCTCACGAACCAAGTTCACCAGCGATACGCTGGTTGGGCTAACCACATCACCGACACTGACCGCAATTCGGCCGACGCGACCGGCAAAAGGTGCGTGAACTTCGGTATAACTCAGGTCCAGTTCTGCCTGCAGGATCGCCGCCTCGGCGGTCCGCACCTCTGCCTCACGCACTTTCTCATTGGCCAAGGCGGTATCGCGTTCGGATTCAGGTGTTGATCCGCGTGCAAAGAGTTCTTTTTTGCGGGCAAGATCCACCGACGCCAAATCAAGTTGGGCCTCTGCCTTTGCCAGATCTGCGCGCCGGGCCTCCAGTGTCGCTTCATATGCGCTGCGCTCGATACGGAACAGCAGATCACCGGCCTCCACCTCCGAGCCGTCCTCGATCAGAACTTCTTCTAGAAACCCGTTAACACGCGCAACGACGTCGACCTTGTCTATGGCCTCGCCGCGACCAATAAAGGTTTCCGAGTCGCGCAGAGGTTTGGTCACCGCTGCCATAACCGTGACCTTGGGTGGCACAGGCGCATCCTGCGCCAGAACCATTGGTGCGGTGCTTAGGGCCAACGTAGTAAGTGCAACAAGAGTTCGACGGGAAATTGAGCGTCGCGATCGGAGTATCTGCTTAAAACGGTTCACTATAGTGCCTTTCTGTTGCATCGGGCAGGCAACAGCCCACCATGGCAAAAGAATCCCTAAATACATCTAGGTTCAATTGCCCCATGTTTACCAAACACACAGTCAACCGCAAGAAATCTAATGAATTTTCTCAAACTCTTAAAACAGAGTGCGGGTTGCTGGGAATGAAGCCGAATAATCACAACAGCAGATCGCAGCAGAGCTGCGTTTCCCAAATCCAAACAGAAGAGGCAACAATGATCGCCGTTCTTCTTCTTGGTGCTTTACAGAGAGCCTGACCTCTGCGCTCGTGCAAGATGTGATGAGCCTTGGCCTGGGCGATGGATGGATTTCAACACAAAGTCGGACTATGGTTGGATAGGAGGAGGGCCGATGGAACAAAGACTTGCCGCAGTTCTAGCGGCCGATATGGTCGGATACAGCCGTCTTATGGAGGCGGACGAACAGGGCACGATTGCTCGATTGCGCACGCACCGGATCGAACTGATCGACCCGTCCATCGCCAAGAACCGAGGGCGGATCATCAAAACTACCGGTGATGGAATGCTGGTCGAGTTTCATAGCGTTGCCGATGCCGTTCATTGCGCCGTCGAAATTCAGACGAGGATGCGCCGACGTAATGCCGACGTCCCGAAAGATCAGCGCATTCAGTTCCGGATTGGCGTCAATCTCGGCGATATCATCTTCGATGAGGGTGACATATTTGGAGATGGCGTAAACGTTGCAGCGCGCCTTGAGCAGATTGCCGACGTTGGAGAGATCTATGTCTCGGGTGCCGTTCACGATCAAGTGGCCGAGCGCACTGACGTGAAGTTCGAGGAATTGGGCGAGAAGATCCTTAAGAACCTGTCCCGCCCTGTACGTGTCTACCAAGTCATGCTGGATTACCAGGAGGAGCCATCCGTGGCGACCCCATCTGTGTCAACGAAAGATAATCAATCTGCGGATGTCGTTAAACCTTCGATCGCGGTTCTGCCCTTTGATAATCTCAGTGGCGATCCCGAACAGGAGTTTTTCGTTGATGGCCTGACCGAGGACATTCTGACTGAGCTCAGCCGTCGGCACGAACTGTTTGTGATTTCCCGCAACTCGACCTTTGTCTACAAAGGGCAGGCAGTGAACGTGCGTGACGTGGCTGCTGAATTAGGGGCAAAATACCTGGTCGAGGGCAGTGTGCGAAAGGCAGGAAACCGGCTGCGCGTCACCGCCCAGCTGATCGATGCCGAGGCAGACACCCATATCTGGGCCGAGCGCTATGATCGCACGCTCGATGACATCTTTGCTATCCAGGACGAGCTCACGTCAGCCATCGTCGCGACTCTGCCAGGGCGGATTGAGGCCTCGCAACAAAACCTGTTGGCGCGCCGCAAGCCATCCAACCTGGCTGCTTACGAATGTGTCCTGGCTGCCAAAGTGCTGCACCACAAGAGCACGCTTCAAGACAATGCCGAAGCGCAAAAACTGATTGCCCGCGCGGTTGCCATGGACCCCGGTTACGCCCATGCACATGCATGGCGGGGCTGCATCTATGGGCAGGCTTGGGGCTATGGTTGGTGCGACGATCCGGTTGCGACTCTGGATCTGGCCCAACAAGAGGTCCAAACTGCCGCGGCGCTTGACGACAATGACGCCGATGTCCACCGTTTGCTGGCTGCAGTTTACATTCTCCGCAACGATCTCGACCGTGCCCACCACCACCAGGACAGGGCACTTGAATTGAACCCGAACTACGATCTGGTCGTAGTGCAGATGGGTGAGATGATGAACTGGCAGGGCAAACCCCAAGAGGGAATCGAGTGGATCGAAAAGGCGATGCGCCTGAACCCACACCACCCGCCACGTTTTTGGAGCCACTTGGGCCTGGCCCATTTCACTGCCCGCCAGTATGAACAGGCTAATGCCGCCTTCGGGCATCTATCAGCGCTGCAAACATTGCAGTTGGCTTTTGTTGCTGCTTGCCATGGCTGGCTAGGAAACACCACTGAGGCCAAGGACCACGCTGCTCGACTGCACACTTTGAACCCTGATTTCAACCTCGATACATTTCTGGAGACCATGCACTACGCGCAGGCCTCTGACCTGCAGCACCTGCGCGATGGGCTTACCAAGGCAGGGTTGCATTGATCCAAACGCTGTAACGGCAAGGGAGCCATGAGAAGGTTTCACTTTGCCTAAGGATATGACACTGCATTACTGTTTACGCAAAACCCAAGGGGGATTGGATAGGTATCAACGCTTCTCGCAAGCCTGATCGAGATCTTTGACGAAGTTAGCCCCAGAGTTGGGCGCACTTGCTTTTACAAGCGTGATGGTCTTCGTCGTGCAACTGTATCTCAAAAAATATTCCAGAAAAAATTGACCGCCCACTAGTGTTCCGCACCTGACATAAGATTCCCAACGGCTTTGGATTGTGTCATGTTGAATGCATGAGACGTTATGATATTTGCCTTTATCTGGCACCCGATGACCGAGTGCGGCTTCAAA
>PIVL01000098.1 GCA_003354145.1 Paracoccaceae bacterium | reverse complement strand
CCAATCATCCACGATGCCGAACATTTCATACTTCAGGCGCAGAATGGCGAACGCTGGAGCGGCGAAGATGCCGAGATCAGCACCCGCTTGGCAGAGCTTAAAACCAAGCACGGGCGACCACCAAATATTGTTTACATTCTCTGGGACGATCAACCTTTCGGCATCGTCGGGTTTCCGGGCATTCAGAAGAACCTCGGATTTGAGACACCCAATCTTAACCAGATGGCCGCAGAGGGCATCAATTTCACTCGGATGTACTCTGAGCCATCTTGCACACCGACCCGCGCTGCTTTTCTAACGGGCCGCACTCCAGTACGGCACGGGATGGGCGTTGTTGGCATGCCGCACGAATATGCAGGGTTGCGCGGCGACGAAGTAACTATTGCCGAAGTTTTGTCGGCGGCTGGATACGCGACCGCGCATTATGGCAAAGGGCACCTGGGCGATATCGAAGAGAGCTACCTGCATAATCAGGGCTTCGACGAGGCTCTTTTCACACCGATGAACCAGATTACTTCGCTATACGATCCCATGGGTACTGCGGCAAACGCGGTTCTCGGGTTCAACCCGGAAATCTCCCCGCCAGACCCTTATCAACTGGATGATCCCGGCCTTCTTCCCAATGGATGGGTTCAGACAATTGAAGGTAAAAAGGGCGAATTGGGTAAGGAATGGGGGCTGCCGAATAGCGAATGGTACGGCAAGGTCGATCCAGAAAGCGAAAAGCGCATGATCGAATTCATGCGGCGTAACGCGAAAGCGGACAAACCATTTTATGTGCAATACTGGCCCAACTGGCTCAACTTCCTGAAACCTGATATGCCGAAAAACACCCTCAACGGGGGCAAGGTCGCAGAGGCATATCTCAAGCTTGATGCCTTTGTCGGTCAAGTCATGGACGAGCTGGAAGCCTTGGGTATTGCCGAAAACACGATCTTTGTCGCAATGGCGGACAACGGTCCTATGGTGCACAACCCACCGCCGGGTTGGGGTATGACCCAAATTATGTTCACAGGTGGCAAAGGTGACTTTACCGAAGGCGGCGTTCGCGTTCCGGCGTTTGTTTGGTGGCCCGGGATGATCGAAGAAGGTCAATTGGTTGGCGATATCGTCCATGTCACCGACCTGTTCACAACATTTGCCCGGCTTGGTGGCGCGACAGATTTCATTCCACGAGATCGTGTGATCGATGGCATTGACCAGACCTCATTATTGCTTAATGGTGATACGTTTTCGCGCAGGGATTATGTCCACATTTATCAGGGTCATTCGCTCGCCGCGACGGTGAAAGGCCGTTACAAGCAGCATTGGATCAATTCAGATCCCGGCGCCGCATCTGGTATCGGTGCGTCCTTTTACGATCTATACCAAGACCCACAGGAACATAATCCGCATCTTGTGCCACTTATACATACCTTGGGTCAGTTCAAGATGATGCGAACACGGCATGAAATGATGAAAGAGAAGTTCCCTGACAAGCCTAATGCGCGTGGCATTCCGCTGACCGGTTTGTCGAATGCTCGTCCAGAAACTTTGGCAATCGCCGATATGCTGGAAAGCAATTTCGAAGGGTTGCCATTTACGGTTCAGGACTTTCTCAAGAAGGAACCGAGTTTTCAGATGATGGACTTTGATTGGGGGAATTAAGAAGCTGCTTTCCCGTGCAGTCTTTCCACTGATAATGCGGCTTGCTGCAGATGTTGCAAGCGACGTTCTCGGATTGTCAGTTCTTGATCTTCCCCGGAACCCACAAAAGGCCCCCAGGAAACGGTGTCTACCAGGCGTCGGCATATCGTGGCCCGGGTGATCCGGGGCCTGCTGCTGAAAGTGCTCGATCAATCTCAACACGGGTCGACGCCGGGTCGATAACCGCATCAAATTCAAGAAGGCTGGCAGCGTTCAGAGCCTTGCCGCGATCAAATAACTCATCAACAAGACGCTGATACTCGGCCTCTCGCTCAACCGGATCAGCAATTGCTGCAAGATGCTCGCGTTGGCCCAGTTTTACGGCCCCTTCAAGCCCCATGGGACCAACTTCGCCAGTTGGCCAGGCGCAACAATAATGCGGCCGGTCAAATCCGCCGCCTGCCATGGCCATCGCCCCCAGACCATAGGCCTTGCGCAGGATGACAGTCACCAGAGGTTGGCCAAAATGCGCGCCAGCCAGGAACAACCGCGATACGTGGGCTACTTGCCCGGTTTCTTCAATCGCCGGCCCAACCATGAACCCCGGAGTGTCACATAATGTGACAACTGGAACGCCCCATGCGTCGCAAAGCTGTAAAAAGCGTGCGCCCTTGTCAGCGGCTTCGGCGTCGATCGCTCCGCCCAGATGCAGAGGGTTGTTCGCAAGCAAGCCAACGGCACGGCCCTTGATACGGGCGAACCCGACTAACATACCAATTCCAAAACCACGGCGTAGTTCCAGAAAAGTATCGCAATCAACAAGAGCCTCAATAGCTGCACGCATGTCGTAGGCGCGTGTTCGATCCGCTGGAACAACAGACCGCAATGTGTCGGTGGCGCTTTCACTCGCCTCTGCAGGTAATGGCAGGGTCAGCAACGTTTTTGCTGCAGCCACGGCTGCGGCTTCGTCAGTGGTCAACAGGTCAATAACGCCGTTCCTGACCTGAACATCGGACGGCCCGACGTCAGTGGCCTTAACCACACCCAAACCGCCGCCTTCGATCATTGCGGGGCCACCCATACCAATCCAGCTTTTTTCGGTGGCGATCCGAACATCACAGACCCCAAACAGCGCCGCATTCCCGGCAAAGCAATACCCCGAGACAATCCCGATCTTTGGCCCTTTATGGGCTGCAAAGTGACGAAAAGACGTGACGTTCAGCCAGGCAGCCATCACCAATGCGACATCATAATCGTTTGGGCGCCCACCACCGCCTTCGGCAAACATCACGATAGGCAGGTTGTCGCGTCCAGCCACATCAATCAGTCGGTCCATTTTACGGTGGTGGTTAAACCCCTGGGTCCCAGCCAACACCATATAGTCGACGGCCATCGCAGCAACTCTTTGTCCATTGACCGTTCCTATACCACAGATAATCCCGTCCCCCTGAGTGCGGGTCTGCAAATCAGACAAAGGGCGGCGCGCACGCTGCGCTGCCACCGCGAGCGCACCATATTCAGTGAAAGAATCCGCGTCAAACAGATCGTTGATATTTTCGCGTGCTGTACGGCCCCCCTGCGCGTGTCGTTTTGCCACCGCTTTGGGGCGTGCACTGTCAGCAAGCAACGCCATGCGGGATTCAAATTCCGCGAATTCGGCGCGCGGTTCTTCGACCTTTTCAGACACCATAGCGCCGACGTCAGAGGGCTGAAGCGTCAACAGCGGCTCGCCGCCTCGCAATTCTTCACCTTCGGAAACATGAACGGCCTTGATAACAGCACTTTCTGCGGCGCGGATCTCTTGGCACATTTTCATCAATTCGGTCACAATCAAAACGGTACCGGCGGAAACCTCGTCTCCGGGTGCAACACGAATTTCAGCCACAATGGCGGCGCTTTCGGCCTTGATGATTGTCACACGGATATCCCTGCTTATCGGCTGTTAATAAGTGATGAATAATAGGTGCGCAGCACGCGCGCCCTTGGATCAGACCTAGCTTGCAAGACGCGGTAACCAAAGAACAATGCTCGGGAACGCCACCAGCAGTGCAATCGTCACACCGTCAGCAATGAAGAACGGCGTTACACCGCGAAAAACATCCTGAACGCTCAGGTCGGGGCGCACCCCTGCAACCACAAAACAGTTCAACCCGATGGGTGGCGTGATCAGGCAGAACTCGGCCATTTTCACCACCAATATGCCAAACCAGATGGCGCACATGGTCCCGGACATGCCAAATGTGCTGTCGGCGGCCGAAACAAACTCGCCACCATTCAAGGCCATAACGGCAGGGTAAACCACAGGTAAAGTCAGCAACAGCATACCAATGGCATCCATGAACATTCCCAGCACCGCATAACCCAGCAGAATGCATACCAAAATCATCATCGGAGCCATTTCCAGCCCGGTGATCCAGTCTGAAAACGCACGTGGTAGATCGGCAAAGCCAAGAAAGCGCACATACATCAGCACGCCCCAGATGATAGTAAAGATCATTACCGTCAGCTTGGCAGTTTCCAGCAGCGCCGATTTCAACTGCTCCCAACGCATGCCGCGATAGACGGCCATGCAGAATACCACAAAAGCCCCCAATGCGCCGCCTTCAGTGGGTGTTCCCCATGCGTCGCCGCCAAACGGATTGTAGACAAAGCAAATGATAATCACGATGACGAAAAAGATGGGCAAGGCCGCTGGCAGGGACGCGAACCTTTGTTTCCAGGTAAAGCCGCGCACAGGTGGACCAACGGATTTGAAGATTACGGCTATGCCAATGATCAGAGCCGCGTAGATCACGGCCGAAAACGCACCGGGAATGAATCCTGCAAGCAGCAGTTTGCCCACGTCCTGTTCCACAATGATCGCATAGATCACCAGAATGGCCGAGGGCGGGATGAGTGACGCAAGCGTACCGCCTGCTGCAACGACACCAGCAGCAAAGCGTTTGTTATATCCAATGGCAAGCATTTCCGGGATGGCGATGCGCGCGAACACCGCTGCTGTGGCCACGGATGCACCTGACACGGCAGCAAATCCAGCGGTGGCAAATATGGTCGACACAGCAAGCCCACCAGGCACCCAGGCGATCCAGCGTTTGGCAGCCTCAAACAATGCCTTGGTCAGACCAGCGTAATAGGCCAGATACCCAATCAGGATGAAGGTCGGAATCAGGCTTAGAACCTGACTTGAGACTTTGGAATGAGGCACTTGCCCGGCTTGTTTGATGCCGACGGTCAGCGCCCAGCCCAGATGTTCCATGCCAAAATCGCGCTTTGCCCAAAAGATCAGGACCAACCCGACCAATCCGGCCAGTGCCGCAGCAAAAGCCACGCGCATGCCCAATAGCACCATGACCAGCATTCCGCCTGTGACCCATAGGCCAATTTCTATCGGTTCCATGTGTCTATCCCTGCCCGTCTAACTGTTCAGCCTCGGCCGCCGCCTGTTCTGCCGCGCTTTGTATCAGCGGCACAGCAACCGGGTATGGGAGGTTCAAAGCAAAGGCTTTTCCATAGCTCCAGATTTGAATCAAAAGGCGCAGCGATAACACCGAGAACGCCACTGGCACTAACAATTTTGCGGGCCAGATCGGAATGCCAATGTCGATTGAACTATCACCGCTCCACCACGGGGCGCTGAAGTTCAGGCTGCGCAGGAAATGCGACCAACTGCCATAGACCAATGCCACGATCAGCAGCAAAATCAGAATGACCGAGACCAATTCAGCCAACCACATCGCCCGCCCGCGCAGACGCCCGATCAAAATGTCCATACGAATATGCCCACCTTCGCGCTGCACGTAGGAAATACCCATAAAGGCCACCAGTGGCATGATTTGTTCGATCCAGTCGACATAACCCGGTAACGGCGCGTTGAGCAAATTGCGCCCACCAACAGAGATCACCGCAATGATCATCAGGGAAAACACCGCCAGACCACTAATCAACGCAAGCATACGTTCCAGCCGAAATAGCTGTTGGTCCAGGCGGCTGAGCAGGCTGCCATCTTCTATTACCGTGGAACTACCGGCCATGATGGATGTCCTTTGAAATTGGGTGACATGCGCGCATTTCCCGGCCCGCAAAATGGCCAGCGCGATAGATTGTCAAAAAGCCGGGCACTTTCGCGCCCGGCTTGTTGGTCTTGATCAGTTGCTCATCCGCTTTTCTTTAAGCGTTTTCATAACCAGATCATAAAGCTCTTGTGCTGGCAAACCCTGCGCCGTCATATCAGCGATCCACTGCTCGCGGATCGGATCGGCGGCAACTTTGCGGAATTCAGCAAGATCAGCATCCGAGATTTCGACCTTGGTCACGCCCTTTTCGTCAAGAACCGCATCCCATTTTTCCAGCAGAACGCCGTAGTTGGCCAGATAATGGTCAATCGCTTCACTGATGGAACTATCCAAAGCTTCGCGGTTTTCATCACTTAGCGCCTCATAGGCATCGATGTTAACCACAACCGGGCAGTTCACGGTGCCGGGGTTAAGGTTGGCCGTCCACCAGTCGGCCCGGTTGATCGTGCCATAGGCCAAATGCGCGTGCTGTGCGAATGCAACGGTATCCACAACGCCGCTTTCCATCGCGTTATAGGCTTCGGTCGCGGTCACAGATGTCGGAACTGCTCCTACGGCTGAGAAGGCTTTGCCGATTCCGCCCGTGGCACGTACACGCATACCATTAAAGTCAGCCAGCGATGAACGTGGATCACCGGTACCAACAATATTGTATTGTGGCATAGGCGAGGTCATCAGCAGCTTGGCATTCCAGCGTGCAAGGTCTTTTTGTACCGCTGGGTGGGCATAGACTGCGTGGCTGACTGCAACTTCTTCATCCAGATTTGCCACACCCAGGAACGGCAGTTCCAGAACGGTGATGGTTGGGTTCTTGTCGCGGTGATAGCCCGCGCAGAATTGCGCCATCTCAAAGGCGCCAATGGAAATCCCGTCAAGGTTTTCCTTGTTCTTGGACAGACCACCATAGCTGATATTCATGGTGAAATCGCCGTTGGTTTTTGCGGCAACCAATTCAGCCAGCTTTTCCACATGTTCGGTAAACGCGCGGCGCTTACCCCAAACGGATACATTCCACTCAAGCGCAGCGGCTTCGGTGACAAATGTCAGGCTCACGGCAGCGGCAACGGCCCCGGTCAGCATCTTGTTCATAATTCTCTCCCATCCGTGCGGCCCTGCAATTGGACCGCTTGCGCCAAAGGCTAACAAGGCGGCGACGTGCTGCCAAGCATCATTTCACCACACGGAAAATATCGAATTTTCCGGCCCGTTTTCTTTGCAAGAAAACGACTGCATCCGCACTATGAACCAATTTGTCACACCAACAAAACCGCCATCCAGCGGCAATGGTTCACAAAGCCCGGCCAGCGCTTGATGGCCCGCTTACTTGTCATTGACAGCCAACGCCTTGCACTCAAACGTAATTTTCAACAACGACCGCTTGGAATTTACAAAACCTAGCGCTCGCCAAAAAAACATTAACAAGCAAATCGTTTTATTCCTGTAGGTTATTTCAAAATTTTCTTGGCTCGGTATTATCACTTCAAACCGGAGGAGCACCAAATGACCGATACAACCTATCCGCCCAGCGTCGAGACCGCGGCCAAAGCCCATGTCAATACTGCCAAATATGACGAGATGTATGCCGCTTCTATTTCTGACCCGGATGCGTTCTGGGGCGAACAAGGCAAACGGATCGACTGGATCAAACCCTTCACTCAGGTCAAAGACACCAGCTTTGAGCCGGGCAACATCTCGATCAACTGGTATGCTGACGGCACGCTGAACGTCTCGGCCAATTGCATAGACCGGCATTTGGCCACCCGTGGCGATCAGACCGCAATTATTTGGGAGCCAGACAATCCCGACGAGGCCGCGCGTCACATCACCTATCGCGAGTTGCATGCAGACACTTGTCGGATGGCCAACATCCTGAAATCAATGGGCGTCGACAAAGGTGACCGGGTCATCATCTATATGCCAATGATCCCCGAGGCCGCCTATGCCATGCTGGCCTGCACGCGTATCGGCGCGATCCATTCCATCGTATTTGCTGGCTTTTCGCCCGACGCACTGGCCGCACGGGTCAACGGCAGTCAGGCCAAAGTCGTCATCACCGCAGATTTCGCCCCACGCGGCGGGCGCGCCACTCCATTGAAAACCAACGCTGATGCAGCACTGGCTAAATGCGACGACGGCGTCAAATGCCTTGTGGTCAAGCGGGTTGGTGACGATATCAACTGGGTTGACGGGCGCGATTATGACTATAACGCCCTAGCAGCCGAAGCCTCGACAACTTGCGAACCAACCGAGATGAGCGCCGAAGATCCGCTGTTCATTCTCTACACCTCTGGCTCAACCGGCATGCCCAAAGGGGTGGTGCACACCACGGGCGGTTATATCGTCTTTGCTTCGCTGACCCATAAAATCACGTTTGACTATCATGATGGGGACATCTTCTGGTGTACCGCAGATGTGGGCTGGGTCACCGGTCACAGTTATATCGTCTATGGCCCGCTGGCCAATGGTGCCACCACACTGATGTTCGAGGGCATCCCGACCTACCCAGATGCCAGCCGGTTCTGGCAGGTTTGCGAAAAGCATTCGGTCAATCAGTTCTACACTGCCCCAACGGCCATTCGTGCGCTGATGGCGCAGGGGACAGAATTTGTCGAAAAATGCGATCTGAGTGCGATGAAAGTCCTTGGCACTGTTGGCGAACCGATCAATCCCGAAGCCTGGCACTGGTACAATGATGTTGTCGGCAAAGGCAATTGCCCCATCGTTGACACCTGGTGGCAGACCGAAACCGGTGGTCATTTGCTGACTCCCCTGCCCGGTGCGCATACCTTGAAGCCGGGTGCTGCAATGAAGCCATTTTTTGGCATTGTCCCGGTCATCCTTGAGCCCCAGACCGGGGCCGAGATCGAAGGAGACCCGGCCGAAGGCGTGTTGTGCATCAAAGACAGCTGGCCCGGCCAGATGCGCACCATCTGGGGCGACCATGAACGGTTCGAAAAAACCTATTTCGCGGACTACAAAGGCTATTATTTCACAGGCGACGGGGTAAAACGCGACGCAAATGGGGATTACTGGATCACTGGCCGCGTTGATGACGTGATCAACGTTTCAGGCCATCGCATGGGCACCGCAGAGGTCGAAAGCGCACTGGTAGCACATGAGGCCGTGGCCGAAGCCGCAGTTGTGGGCTTTCCGCATGATATCAAAGGACAGGGTATCTATGCCTATGTGACATTGATGGTGGGTGAGGAATATACCGACGAGCTGCGCACAGAGTTGAGCAATTGGGTCCGCAAAGAAATTGGCCCGATCGCCAAGCCGGATGTAATCCAATGGGCGCCTGGTTTGCCTAAAACCCGCTCGGGCAAGATCATGCGCCGCATTTTGCGTAAAATTGCCGAGAATGATTATGGCACGCTTGGGGATACGTCAACGCTGGCGGATCCATCTGTAGTGGATGATCTGATCGCCAATCGCGCCAGTTAATACAGTTACCTTTCGCGCGCCGTGTCATACAGTGTCATACAGCGGCGCGCGAAAACCAATCGACCTTTATCAACCGACTACGTTATAACCACGTCCACGCATGCAGTTCCTAACAACGACTTCGCGTGCGGCGTTCTTCTGTATCAAGTCCGACGCCACGCCGGCAACCGCACCAACGGCAGCGGCCTCACCTAGTTTGTTGCTATTGTCGTTCCAAATCACCGAAGACGCACCGGCAACTGCTGCACCCGTGGCTGCTGCACCAGCTGTGCGCCCGTCGACAGTGCCTCCAGACGCAGCAAGCGCCTGACATTGGGCTAAATCTGAGTTGTAGTTGGCACTAACGGGTCCGTCGATAACAGGAGTGTAATTAGCACCGGAATTCTCACAGGCCGCTGTGAGGAAAACTATCGAAACAGCGGAAAACTTTGTGAAATGAGGCATTTGTTGACCTATCTACGTAATAAAAGGCAAAGAGGCATGACCCAAAGAGCGCCATTGCCCCGTGCAAAATCCAGCGCAGTGCCAGACCTTTTCTGGTGACAAGATATGACAGTCTTCCTGGGCAGTAAAGCTGCTCAGCACCTGAACTGAGCGGCTCGGCGCTTACGCCATCCCCCTTGCCACCAAATCCCGTGCCAACGTGCGGAACGCGGTCGCCTGCGCACTGTCGGGGTCAGACACGACAATCGGCGCTCCAGCGTCCGCTGCCAGACGAATGTCAAGATGCAGCGGGATCTCGGCCAGCAAAGGCACACCCTTTTTCTCAGCTTCCGTCGCCACGCCGCCATGTCCAAAAACATGTTCCTCATGTCCGCAATTTGAACAGATATGCGTCGACATATTTTCGATCATGCCCAGTACAGGGGTTTTCATCTGGTCGAACATGTCGATAGCTTTGCGTGCATCCAGCAGCGCCACGTCCTGCGGGGTGCTGACAATAATCGCGCCATCAACCGCAAATTTCTGCGTCAGGGTCAGCTGTACATCGCCGGTTCCCGGTGGCAGGTCGATCAGCAGAATGTCCAACTCTCCCCATTGCACCTGATTCATCATCTGCTGCAACGCGCCCATCAACATCGGGCCACGCCAGACCACCGCCTGCCCTTCTTCGATCATCAACCCCATCGACATCATTGTCACGCCGTGATTGCGCAGCGGCAGAATTGCCTTGCCATCAGGCGAAGCCGGACGTCCCGACACCCCCAACATGCGTGGCTGTGAGGGCCCGTACACATCCGCGTCCAGCAGACCTACGCGCCGCCCCTCGGCCGCCAATGCCGTTGCCAGATTGGCTGCAACGGTAGACTTTCCAACCCCACCCTTGCCCGAAGCAATCGCAACGATCCTGTCAATCCCGGCAAGCTTTTGCGGACCCTGAGGCGCTGCCTTTGGCCGTTTTGCCTTTAGATCCGGCGGAGGCGCCTTTTGAGAATGCGCTGTCATCATTGCCGAGACCTTGCTGATACCATCAATTGCCATGACCCGCTTTTCGGCCTCTTCGCGCACGGGTTCCATGATCTTGGCCTGTTCGGCATCAATCTCAATAACAAAACGGACAAGCGCATCTTCAACGCTCAGGGCTTTGACAATGCCCGCTGTTACAATATCCTGACCACTGACCGGGTCAGTGATCTGTTTCAGTTCGGCCAATACAGCGTCGCGTGTTGTCATGGTTCAGTCAGTCCCTTCCAGAGTGCCAGTTACTTCGTGATTAATATCCAGCCCGTCCACTGTCAGAACCATACGCACCCGATAGCTCTTGCCGCTGGTATCCCCGGCATTGCGCAGACCTTCTTCGATTGCCTGTTGGCTGGTGACACCCACCTGTTTCAAAAACTTGCGCATCGACATGTTGAAATCATTGCTCATGTTGTTGTCCTTATCTCTCAAATTTCTACAGACAGCGAGTGCGCCTTTCTTATCCTGCCTCGGCAACCTTTGAAAACCGGTATTCGATTGAATTTGGTTTGAGATTGGCAATCGGACACTCAACAATTTTCAGCTACGCAGACCGAAACCATCGACGTAGTGTTTGATTTGAGGTTGGACCACTATATACCCAACAGAACCAAACACCTGTCTGCACTTCGCGACGTCTGAGCAAGCACCTAAATGAAAGCCATAATGAGCACACATGCCTGACTACCTCACCACCCGAGAACTGGCTGACCTTCTGCGCATCGGTGAACGCAAGGTCTATGATCTCGCCGCGTCCGGAGAAGTCCCTTGCGTGCGTGCCCTTGGCAAACTTTTGTTCCCGCGTGCGGATATTACCGCATGGCTTGCCAGTTCCCGAAGCGGACCGCAGGTGACCGAACCACCGCTGCCCCAGATCATCGCTGGCAGTCATGATCCGCTGCTTGATTGGGCTTTGCGCGAAAGCGGTTCAACGCTGGCCAGCTTTTATGACGGATCTTTTGACGGGCTGGACCGGCTGGCCGCGCGCAACGCTCAAGCCGCCGGGCTGCATATTCGTGAAGCGGACGGTTGGAATTGCGCCGCTCTGCGCGAAGCAATTGGAGAAGCCCCGGTGGTCTTGGTCGAAATCACCAAACGCCAACGCGGCCTGTTGCTTGCCCCCGGTGTGACTGGTGTTCAGGGTATCGCAGATCTGCGCGGCAAACGCGTGGTGTTGCGTCAGAACAGTGCGGCCAGCCAGCGTCAGTTTGATGCGCTTTTGGACGAACACGGGCTAACCCACCGCGAGATTAACGTTTTGCCAAATGCGGCCCGCACCGAAGAAGAACTTGCCATCACCCTGCATGACGGCAAAGCTGACGCCGGTTTTGGCCTTGGTGCGTTGGCAGGGCTTTATGGTCTTGGATTCGTCCCCATGGGGCTGGAACGCTTTGACCTTGCTGTCTGGCGACGCGCCTGGTTCGATCCGCCCATCCAAAAATTGATGCGTTTTCTTGCTTCGGACGCCTGTGCCTCACGCGCCGCAGAAATGCACGGCTACGACATGTCAGGTCTGGGCACTATCCATCACAATGGCGCCAGAGGCTAACCCATTCTCTTCGTTTAAAATACTTCTGCCAGAGGCTTCGCCCAAAGGGCGAATTTATACTTTCACTTCTTAGAATTCGGGTAAAACAATTGCTGCCCGTTCAGCCGGTAATTGGCAATCGCCGCCTGCCCGTCCTCACCGGTCAGCCAGTCAATAAACATCTGCCCCGCCCCGGCCCGCGTCTTTGGATGCATTTTGGGATTCACCAGAATTACGCCATATTGATTGAACAAACGCGCGTCACCCTCAACCAGAATCTTCAACCCACCCTTGTTGCCAAATGCAATCCAAGTCGCCCGATCCGTCAAGGTATAGGCCCCCATACCCGCCGCGATATTCAGGTTCGCGCCCATCCCCGACCCGGTTTCGCGGTACCAGTCCGACGCCCCCGACACATCCACCCCCGCCTCTTTCCACAAACGCAGCTCGGCCTTATGCGTGCCGCTGTCGTCACCGCGCGATGCAAACACCGAGTGTGTTGCCGCTATTTTCTGCAACGCGGCAAGTACATCATCGCCTCCACCGATGCCCGCCGGATCATCCACGGGCCCGACAAGCACGAAATCATTATACATCACGTCCTGCCGTTCCACTCCCCAGCCATCCGCCACGAACTTGTCCTCAGCTGCCTTGGAATGCACCAGCAACACATCGCCATCACCGTTTGCGGCATTGCGGATCGCTTGCCCGGTCCCTACTGCAACAACACGCACATCAATACCAGTTTCAGCCTCGAACCCCGGCAGGATCGCGTCCAAAAGGCCCGAGTTTTGCGTTGAAGTCGTCGATTGCAGCACAATAAACCGCTCTGCCGCATTTGCTGCTCCGGTGAACAACCCCAAACTTAGTACACTAGAAATGATCCAATTTCTCATCTCGTCCCAGCCCTATCAAGATTACAAAACCAAACCACCGGCAAGAAAACGCTCGGCGATCCGGGTTTGCGGATTTTCAAAAAATCGGTCTGCAGAAGTGTGTTCTGCTATTCGACCACCCTGCATCAGCACAATATCATGCCCCAACCGGCGCGCTTGTCCGATGTCATGCGTGACCATCACAATTCGGGTGCCGCGCCTCGCCGCGCCCATAATGATAGCTTCAATCGCCTGCGTCGCTGCCGGGTCCAGGGCGCTTGTCGGTTCGTCCAGAAACAGAATATCTGGCCCACTTGCCAGCGCGCGCAGAATGGCAAGGCGCTGCGCCTCTCCACCTGACAGGCTGCGTGCCGCTTGTCGGTCCTGACCGGCCAACCCACCCTCGATCAGCAATTCATCAATCCGGGCCTTGCGCAATTTACGCGGCACCCGCCGAGTTCGCAGCACATAGTCCAGATTCGCTGCCACCGATCTGCGCAACAAAACCGGCGACTGAAACACCATCGCGTGGTTCAGCCGCTGTGCGTCATCAAGCGGCTGACCATCCTGCAAAACCTCACCGGTATCCGGCACAATTAGTCCATGCAGGCACCGTAACAGCAGGCTTTTGCCAGCACCGTTTGGCCCCACTATCAAACTGGGCCCCGGCCCGTTCAGCTCAAGGTCAGGCACTTGCAGCAATACCCGATCATCGCGCGC
>PIVL01000419.1 GCA_003354145.1 Paracoccaceae bacterium | reverse complement strand
CACGCCGCTTTTGGGCGTAGCGCGCAAGGTCATGTGTTACACCCTGTGTCACAGTTTCAGAATGCTGTGACACATAGGTCGTTTCGGGTTGGGTTAAGCCATTGTTTTCTTGAGTATCTCTAAGAAACTTGGCTGGGGTGGTAGGATTCGAACCTACGGTACACGCTACCAAAAAGCGTTGCCTTACCACTTGGCTACACCCCAACTGTGATCGGCTAGTTACGCAACTTGTATCTATGGTTCAAGAGACATTGCGAAAAAAAGCGACCCCAGTTTAAATCATTTATTTGAATCGTGAAAAACGCCCTTAATCAGCCATCTTTATTAGGATTGCACCCGTGCGCCCTCCGGCCTCGACCACCTCGTGGGCGCGCGCGCAATCGGGTAGGGCAAACACCTGTTCAATTGGGCAGTTCAAGGCACCATCAGACAGCGCAGTTGTCAGTTTCTGAATGGTTGCGACACGTTCCTTGGGTGTCAGAATGTAAACAAGGGCCGCTTTCAGCGTCACTGCCTTGTACATCAAGGGGACGAACGGAACCGTTGGCATCACCTCTTTGGCCGATCCATAGGCAACAATCCGGGCGTTTTCGGCAATCACTTCAGTGTCGACAGCGATGTTTGGCCCAAATTCAACCTCGATGATCAGATCAACCAGAGCGCCATCATTTGCCGCCAATATCTGAGCCGAAAGATCCGAGGCGTGATAGTCAATCACAGCATCCGCCCCGGCGTTGCGGGCGCGTTCTATACCGATACCGCTTGCAGTAGCGATGACCCGTGCACCGCCCCATTTTGCCAGTTGCACCGCAAGTAATCCAACAGTGCCCGCGCCACCCTGAACCAGCACAGTTTTACCAGCCACTTCGCCGCCACTGAATACGCAATAGCAGGCGGTTAAGCCGGGGATGCCAAGCACAGCACCCGTGGTCATATCGACCCCATCAGGCAGCGGCACAGCCTGATCGGCTGGTAGCGCAATCTGTTGTGCTGCGGTGCCAAATGCGCGTTTCCACTGTCCGTTCCAAAGCCAGACATGTTCGCCGATTCTGGACTGCGCGACGCCTTCGCCAACAGCTGAAATTACGCCCGATCCGTCACTATGCGGGATCGTGACCGGGAATAGAGGTTTCGTTACACCGACCTTCGTATTACGCGACTTGACGTCCGAAGGGTTCACTCCGGAATAATGAACATCAACCAGGACCTCGCCTGAGCCGGGCCTTGGGCTGGCCACATTTTCGAGTGTCAGAACGTCACGGGCCGCGCCAAGGGCGCGATAGGTGATGGCTTTCATAAGTCTGCTCCAAAAGTTTGGGAAAAGGTTTGGCGCTTAGATAAGCAAGCTGTTCGGCGAATGCTAGGGCAGGGTCTAATTCTCTTGTTTGGGGGGCACTTGCTTGAAATTCGGAATAGAGCTAGGAACAAAAACGGAACATGTGGGACTAATTAAGACAGGTGTTGATCCGCCAATCCCTGTTGTATTGAATGGTCAAAACGGAGCGAACTGAATGCTGACATCAATTGAACTTTGCGCTGGCGCAGGAGGGCAGGCGCTTGGCCTTGAGACTGCCGGGTTTGATCATTCGGCTTTAGTCGAAATTGATAAACATTGCTGCAACACCTTGCGCCACAATCGCCCGGACTGGACCGTATTAGAAGAAGATGTGCGTGATTTTAAGGAACGTGCCCAAGGCTTTGCAGGAATTGATCTGCTGGCTGGCGGGTTGCCATGTCCACCGTTTTCGGTGGCCGGAAAACAGCTGGGTTCCAAGGACGAACGCAACCTGTTTGATGATGCCATAGACATCGTTGACGCGACCCGGCCCAAGGCGGTTATGATTGAGAATGTTCGCGGATTCCTGGACGCGGTGTTTCATGATTATCGCGAACATCTTAAGGTAAAATTGCAGAAACTGGGCTATGAAACTGATTGGCGGTTGCTGAACGCTTCTGATTTCGGGGTTCCGCAACTGCGCCCGCGTGTGGTGATCGTGGCGATCCAGAAAAACCACGCTGACGGGTTCAATTGGCCCGAGGCATTGCCGCATAACCCCAAATCGGTTGGCGAAACTCTGATTGATCTGATGAAAGAACGCGGCTGGCGCGGGGCTGAGGCGTGGAAATTGTTGGCAGATGAAATTGCGCCAACAATTGTTGGTGGCTCAAAGAAACATGGCGGCCCTGATCTGGGACCTACGCGGGCGCGCAAGGCGTGGGCCGCGTTGGGGGTCGAAGGGCGGACAATTGCGCCCGAAGCGCCTGATGAACTTCATACGGGCATGCCACGCCTGACGGTGAAAATGGTCGCCCGCATTCAGGGGTTTCCGGATGACTGGCATTTCACCGGGGCCAAAACCAATGCTTACCGACAGGTAGGTAATGCCTTTCCGCCACCGGTCGCCCGCGCCGTGGCAGAACGCATTTCCGACTGCCTGAAGGCCAGAAAAACCTTTCGTATTGTCGCCTGATGAGCAGTCTCGCACAGCGTCGATTGGATTTTCTAAAACGCTGTCTGAGCGGGCCGGTTACCGTTGACGAAAACGGCGTTCCCAGCATTGCCGATGTTTCCAACAAGGCCAGCCGCGAGATTTCGGCTGGTTTAGTCGAAAAAATCGGATCTTTGCCCGAGCGACGCAAGAAATTGCCTGGTCAGCAGGCTGGTTCATTGTTTGAAGTGGAATGCGCCGAATTTGTGCGCCTTTGCCTTGCTGATTTGGCCCATATGCGTCCGGGCCGTTTCGAAGTGGCGCGCAATCGCGAGATTTCCGAGTTTGAGCAATTTTCGCATCTCGAAGATTTGCGGTTGATTTCAGCCCATAACAAAGAGCTGAAAATTTTGCTGGGCGGCGACTATCTGATCAAGCCGGATGTCGTGGTCATGCGTGCGCCGGAACCAGACAACAGGATCAATCAGTTTGCGGATTATGTGGACAATTCGGTCGGTACCTACAGCCCGTTGCGCAGCGCAAATATGGCACTGCCTTTCCTGCACGCGTCAATCAGCTGCAAACTGACCATCCGTAGTGATCGCGTGCAAAATACCAGGTCTGAGGCGCTGAACCTGATTCGTAACCGTAAGGGCGCGCTGCCGCATATCGTGGCTGTTACTGCCGAACCGACACCCTCTCGAATCGCTGCAATTGCGCTGGGTACGGGTGACATAGATTGCGTCTATCACTTTGCGTTATATGAACTTTTGGCGGTGCTGAAAGATCAGAACCGTGACACCCTTGAGCTGACAGAAACCATGATCGAAGGTAAACG
>PIVL01000893.1 GCA_003354145.1 Paracoccaceae bacterium | reverse complement strand
GATGGGCCGAGACGAGCTTTGGATGTCCCTGTTCGTACTTCTCAGCCGAGTGCCATCTTTCGATGATCTTATCATCTACAGACTGCCTGCTCGAGATGCGTTCAACGGAGGACCTCCGCCATTTCTACAGGAGGAAATGCAACGGCTCGCCTCGCTCCAGCAGTCAACCGTGTCACATCTCGACAAGGAGTTGCAACACTTACAGTGCGAAGAGCTGCGGACGTTGGTGAGTCAACCACTGCTAACTGCCTTGCAAGCCGACGCTGCTTTGAAGAAACGACGACAGCAAGCTTCTCCTGTGCACACTCCTGCCAGGCGAGGAGCGAAGACGACACGCTGTGCGACTTCGCCTCGGTCTCCTGCACACGCTCGGCGTCCTCTTGGAGAGACTGCTGCTGCTTCGCCACAGTCTCCTGCACCTTCTTGGCGTCCTGTTGGAAAGACTGCTGCTCCTGCACCCTCTTGGCGTCCTGTCAAGACTCCTGACCGGGCGTCTCGTGCTGCTTCGCCACCGTCTCCTGCATCCTCTTGCCGTCCTGTCAAGACTCCTGAACGGGCACCTCATGCTGCTTCACCACAGTCTGCTGCACGCACTTGGCGTCCTGTCAAGACTCCTGAACGGGCACCTCATGCTGCTTCGCCACAGTCTGCTGCACGCACTTGGCGTCCTGTCAAGACTCCTGAGCGAGCAACCAACACTGTGCATTCTGAAACTATGGACTACATCAATGAGATGCGTTTAGGAGCACCTGCATCGTCTTCGACGTCAGCTCCACCACGTTCACCTGCAGC
>PIVL01000892.1 GCA_003354145.1 Paracoccaceae bacterium | reverse complement strand
TGATGGGGATCGAACTTCTATTCAACGGCTTTGGCCTGATCATTTTGGGGCTCTCTCAACGATCAGAAGAAACGGCCTAGCCTAACGACTTAATGCGGGGTTTGGTGCCAATCAGACCCCGCCGGAGACACCAATGGACAAGTTTACCGTACTCACCGGGATTGCGGCCCCAATGCCGCTGATCAATATCGACACCGATATGATCATCCCGAAACTGTTTCTTAAAACCATCAAAAAGTCTGGCCTTGGGGCCAATCTGTTTGATGAAATGCGCTATGATGACGACCGCAATGAACGGCCTGAATTCGTTCTGAACCAACCAGCCTATCGCAATGCCGAGATTCTGGTGGCAGGCGACAATTTCGGCTGTGGATCCTCGCGCGAACATGCGCCATGGGCGATCAAAGACTTCGGTATTCGCTGCATCATCTCGACCAGCTTTGCCGACATCTTTTACAACAACTGCTTTAAGAACGGTATTCTGCCCATCGTGCTGCCACAAGAAGCCGTCGATGTTCTGACAAACGACGCCGAAAAAGGTGCCAACGCGCGCATGCATATTAACCTTGAAGACCAGACAGTCACAACGTCGGACGGCGAAGTCTTTTCGTTTGAAATCGATGGCTTTAAAAAGCAATGCTTGCTGCAAGGGCATGATGACATCAGCCTGACCATGGAAAAAGGTCGCCATATTGACAGCTTTGAAGACAAGCACTGCGAAAAGTACCCCTGGATCTGATCTAGAATCGATCCGACGGTCTGTAAGCTGAATAGATGTGGCGTCTGAACCTTT
>PIVL01000418.1 GCA_003354145.1 Paracoccaceae bacterium | reverse complement strand
GCAGCCGAAAACAACATCGAAGAGCGCTGTAACTGATCTGTTTTGATCACAACATTCCGGCCTGATCGGGGTGTTGCATAAACTTGGTGCGGCGGGCGAAACCTCGCCGCACTGATCCCAAATTATCCCGATCCAAAATGCGGGATTGTGCAAGGAAAGCCGAGATGCTGGACGCCGGAAATACCAAAGAGACCCTACTTGAGGTCAACAATATCGAGGTGATCTATAATCACGTGATCCTCGTGCTTAAGGGTGTTAGCCTTAGTGTTCCCAAGGGCGGCATTACGGCGCTTTTGGGTGGGAATGGGGCTGGTAAATCAACCACGCTAAAGGCGATTTCCAACCTGCTTGGTTCGGAACGCGGTGATGTGACCAAAGGCACTGTCCATTATCGCGGCGCCGAGGTGCAAAACGGCGATCCTGCGGACATGGTACGCAAGGGTGTGATTCAGGTGATGGAAGGCCGTCACTGTTTTGAACATCTCACGGTCGAGGAAAACCTTTTGACTGGATATTACACGCGCAAAGATGGCAAGGCGCGGATGAACACGGATCTTGATATGGTCTATACTTATTTCCCCCGTCTGAAGGAGCGGCGCAAATCACTGGCGGGCTATACCTCGGGCGGTGAACAGCAGATGTGCGCCATTGGGCGCGCGCTTATGGCGGACCCGGAAACCATTCTGCTGGACGAACCCAGCATGGGACTGGCCCCGCAATTGGTCGAAGAGATATTCGGCATCGTCAAAGACCTGAATGAAAAGGAAGGCGTGTCATTCCTGCTGGCTGAACAGAATACCAATGTCGCCCTTCGGTTCGCTCATTACGGATATATTCTTGAGAGCGGTCGTGTGGTGATGGATGGCCCGGCAGACGAACTGCGCGAGAACCCGGATGTTAAGGAATTTTATCTTGGCATTTCGGACGAGGGGCGAAAGTCCTTTCGCGATGTACGCTCATACCGCCGTCGCAAGCGGTGGCTGAGCTAGGACTGGATCAAGAATTATGAGTTTTTACGATTCTCTGGAAAGTCGCTCGGCGGATGAACGGGCTGCAGATCAGGCGATTGCCATATCTGCACAGATTGAGCGGGCAAAGAATTTGTCCGGCTATAATGGTGTGTTTCGGGGGCTGCATTCAGCGAATTACAGCGATGCCACGACCCTTGCGAGTCTGCCGATTTTGCGAAAATCCGAGCTGGGCAAGGCGCAAACGGCGAATCCTCCGTTTGGGGGTTTTACGACGAAACCAGCCGTTGGGTTTGGCCATGTTTTTCAATCTCCGGGTCCGATCTATGAACCAGGTGGGATCGACACGGACTGGTGGCGGTTTGGCCGGGTTTTGCATGCCGTGGGTATTGGCCCGGGTGACATCGTGCAGAATTGTTTTGGCTATCACCTGACACCTGCGGGCATGTTGTTTGAAAGCGGTGCACGCGCGGTTGGCGCGGCGGTTTTACCCGCTGGAACCGGCCAGTCCGAATTGCAGGTAGCAGCAGCACGCGACGTCGGCGTCACTGCCTATGCTGGAACACCGGACTTTCTAAAAGTCATTCTGGACAAAGCCGATGAAATGGGCGTGGCGCTTGGTATCAGCAAGGCGACAGTTGGGGGTGGGGCCTTGTTCCCATCATTGCGCGTTGAATACGCCGATCGCGGCATCGCTTGTCTGCAATCCTATGCCACCGCAGATCTGGGCAACATAGCCTATGAAAGCGCGGCAATGGAGGGCATGATCGTTGATGAACACGTAATCGTCGAAATCGTCACCCCCGGCACCGGCAACCCCGTGCCCGTTGGCGAAGTTGGCGAGGTTGTAGTCACTACTCTGAACCCAGACTATCCGCTGATCCGGTTTGCCACAGGCGATCTAAGTGCGGTGATGGCAGGCCAAAGCCCCTGTGGGCGCACAAATATGCGCATTAAGGGATGGATGGGCCGCGCTGACCAAACCACCAAGATCAAGGGCATGTTTGTACGCCCCGAGCAAGTGGCCGCACTGGTCGCCAAACACGACGAAATCGTCAAGGCGCGTGTCATTGCCAGCCGTCAGGGCGAAATGGACGTGATGACAGTTCAGATTGAAACCAACAGAGGTAATGATGCGGCATTCGCGGCGACTGTCAAAGATGTGCTGAAGCTGAAAGGGGTTGTTGAGGTGGTCGCACCAGGTACTTTACCCAAGGACGGGCTGGTGATCGAGGATCTGCGCAGTTACGACTGACGACAGTACATGCGCGAAACATTTCTCGGCTTAATTGATTTCAATTTGCAATAGCTATTTCGGCAAGCAACGCATTGATATGGCTCGCCGGGACACCGAAGTTGGATCCACCAAAATCGGGTATTGTCGCGGAGTTAATAGCGACGACTTCGCCCGCGGTATTGAGAACTGGGCCGCCGCTGCCTCCATGTGTGGTTTCTGCGTCATAAACGACAACAGCAGGTGTTGTTTGCCCTACAATCCCCCTGCTTGACAACGGAGCGATCAAATTGGCGGCTGCCAACCGTTTCGCAACCACCCAAAAACCTGTCTCACCGGATTTCTGCAATTCGTCCACGAATTCCTTTCCTGACTGCGCAAGTAAGGTCAAAAGCCCAGTCGGATACCCCATCACGATAATTTCCTCGCCGGAACGTGGAATATCGGATGCCACAACAAGTCCCGGTACCTCAGTCAATGTGGTTTCGGGTCGTAAAAGGGCCACATCTGCACTATTGCTGACGCCGAGAGTCGCGAGGTTGATGGCCTCTGACTGCCCTGGGAAATAAGCAATAAAGCGGGTCATAACCGGCTCCATCCCTTCAGATTCGAGAGCGGCTCCGGGATTTCGTTCCCAAGGCAGCGCCACATGACGGTTCGTCACCAGAATGCCGGTCCCGGCCAGGATAAACCCGGTTCCGTTGAATTGGACTTCGGCAATCGAACCCGTTCCATCCAGAGACAAATACGGTTGACCACTGCGAGTAATGATTGGAAGGCCCTCGGGCCCCAGGACCTGACGCAACATGCGTCCGGTTTCGCGGTGGCGAAGACCATAGCCACCTTGCAAAAATGCTACCGAAGAAGCTGCGGCAGAAATCACGCGAGTGCTCGATTCGGTGTGCGCTTCAAGGGCCTCTATGCGCTCGGCGCTATCGCTCAATCCGGCGCTCAGATCGTCGCGCAGAGCGGCCAGATCGCTGGGATGGATCGCCTCTTTGCGCGTCTCGACCAGCGCAGAGGCAATCGAGTCGACTTGTATACTCCGGCTTTCGATCTCGGCACGCAGGCGCCGATCGCT
>PIVL01000891.1 GCA_003354145.1 Paracoccaceae bacterium | reverse complement strand
GTGGCGGCCAGAATAACGCCCATTTGGTACCAGGCATTCGGGATCGCGTGGCAGAACGTATGCACCGCGCTTTCCGGGCTGGCAGCAAATCCATCTCGTGCCGCAAGCAACACACCAGAGGTACCAAGAGAAACGAAACCGTCACCTTCGCTAAGGGCACCAACCCCACAGGCGGCCACTGCGTTGTCGCCACCCCCGGCAATAACGGTGACCCCGTCGGGTAGGCCAAGATCTGCGGCAAGTTCTTCGCGCACGATGCCCGCAACGCCTGTGCCTTCGATCAGGTCGGGCATTTGATCTCGGCGCATGCCGGATAACTCAAGCAAAGTGTCAGACCACGCACGAGCACCGACATCCATCCAGGCGGTTCCTGCGCTGTCGGACATATCCGACACAGTGTTGCCGGTCAGCCAGAAAGACAGGTAATCTTTGGGCAGCAGCACTTTAGCGATCTGAGCAAAATTTTCAGGCTCGTTTTCAGCGAGCCACAAAACTTTGGGAGCGGTGAAGCCAGGAAAAACGATATTGCCAGAAATTTCCCGGAACGCAGGGATGGCATCCAGTCGGGAGGCCTGTTCAAAACTACGGGTGTCATTCCAAAGCATGCAGGGGCGCAGCACATCGCAATTATCGTTGATCATCGTCGCGCCATGCATTTGACCAGACAGACTGATGCCGCGCAGTTGTGCCATGTCGGCGGGGTTGGATTTGCCTAGCTCGCCAAGTGCGGCACGACAGGCTGTGATCCAGTCGGCAGGGTCTTGTTCGCTCCACCCCGGATGCGGATGCGACACCA
>PIVL01000417.1 GCA_003354145.1 Paracoccaceae bacterium | reverse complement strand
CCCCGGCATCCAGGCCTCGATGTCAAAGGTACGGCGCGCGCCAAACCCCATGTCACCAGTGCACAACACGATGGTGCGGTAAGGCACGCCCAAAGCCTCGAGTATGCCCTCGGCACAGCGCAACATGCGTTTTTGTTCGGCGTCGCTTTCATCGGGATGGGTCACCGACACCATCTCGACCTTTTCAAACTGATGCTGACGAAGCATGCCTGCGGTGTCGCGTCCCGCACTTCCGGCCTCAGAGCGAAAGCACAGTGTATGCGCGGTCATGCGGATCGGCAAATCAGCCGCCTCAAGTATGTCACCAGCCACGGAATAGGTCAGCGGCACCTCGGACGTCGGGATCAGCCACCAGCCATTGGTTGTCTGATAGCTTTCTTCACCGAATTTTGGCAGCTTGTCGGTGCCATACATCGCCTCATCACGCACCAGAACCGGGGTTTGGGTCTCGGTCAGCCCGTTCTTGTCCACATGAGTATCAATCATGAACTGCGCCAACGCCCGGTGAATACGCGCCACAGCTCCGCGCAGCACGACGAAACGGCTGCCCGAGAGTTTCGCGCCCAGCTCAAAATCCATCAGGGCAGTGACGCCAGCAAGTTCAAAATGCTCTTTGGGGGTGAAATCAAATGTGCCGGGTGTGCCCCAGACCCTGATTTCGACATTGTCGTCCTCGTCCGCCCCGTCCGGGACGTCATCGGCGGGCAAGTTGGCAATGCGCGCCAGCATATCTGTCAGCTTTGCGTCCAGTTCCTTCGCTTCGTTCTGCATTGCTGCAATCTCGGCCTTTTTGTCTGCGACCAGTGCCCGCAGACGCTGAAATTCATCCTCATCGCCACGGCCCTTGGCAGCACCCACTTCTTTTGAGGCCTTTTTTTGGTCCGACTGCGCCGTCTCGGCCGCCGTAATCTTGCTACGCCGTTCGGCGTCTACAGCCAGCAAAGCTGCGGACATTGGCGCATCACCGCGTCGCGCAAGGGCGGCGTCAAAGGCATCGGGATTGTCGCGGATAGTGCGGATGTCATGCATTGGATCGGTCCTGCGTTACTGAGTCGGTTCGGGGCGTTATGCCTGATTGAAGTGGGTAGGGGTAGGTACCTCATGCGCTTGCTGGTTGGACTGATGTGACCGCGGCTGCATTTGCTCTGCAATCCGGATAAACACGTCCTTGCAAAGCCGCCCTTCAGCGCATAGGTATCGGCAAATTTCGCGGATCACTCTGCGTAACTCTGACACAAAGGAATATCCCATGGACGTTGGTGCATTTGGCCAGTTTCTGCCCCTAATTCTGATCTTTGCGATCATGTATTTCCTGCTGATCCGCCCGCAGCAGCAAAAGGTTAAACAGCACAAAGCCATGGTCGAAGCGGTCAAACGTGGTGACCGGATCGTGACCCAGGGTGGGTTGATTGGCAAAGTGTCCAAAGTCAAAGATGACTATGAAGTTGAGGTCGAACTGGCCGAAGGCATCAAAGTGCGGGTGGTCAAGGCGACCATCGCAACCGTCACTGACCGTACCGAGCCGGCGAAGTAATTCCCCCGCGTAACCTATTCTAAAGGCAGGGTAATGCTGCAAATTGATACTTGGAAACGGGTGCTTATCTGGCTGACCTGTGCGCTTGGCCTGTTTCTGGCTCTGCCGAATGCGTTTTATAGTCGTGTTGAGGTGCATAATGACGCCGTCGCCGCAATTGAGGCGTCAGGCGAAACACCTGCGTTGGATGCAGAGGTTGCGGGCTGGCCTGACTGGATGCCATCGCGACTGGTCAATCTGGGGCTTGATCTGCGTGGTGGTGCGCATCTGTTGGCCGAAGTTCAGGTTCAGGATGTTTACGACGCACGGATGGAGGGCATGTGGCCTGAAATCCGCGATTTGCTGCGGACCGAACGGGCCACGATTGGCACCATTCGCCTGCAGTCCGGGCCCGCGGACGAGATTCGTGTTCGCATCAGCGACCCCGAAGGCATGCCCAAAGCATTGCAGGTTGTCCGGGAACTGGCGCGTCCGATCCAGACGCTCGCCGGGATTGGATCGACAGATATTGACGTGCGCGCCGAGGGTGATTTGATCATTGTGTCTTTGTCGGAAGCCGAAAAGCTGGCTTCTGATGATCGCACCGTGCGTCAGGCTCTGGAAATCATACGTCGTCGTATTGATGAGGTTGGCACCCGCGAACCCACAATCCAACGGCAAGGTGAAGATCGCATTCTAATTCAGGTGCCGGGCATTGGCAGTGCATCCGAACTGAAGGCGATTATTGGGACAACAGCGCAGTTGACCTTTAGCCCAGTTGTAAGCCGCACCGGTGACGCCGACGCTGTTGCCGGTTCTGGCAACAAACTTGTACCGTCGCTGGATGATCCGGGCACCTATTTTATCATCGAAGCGGCCCCCGTGGTCACCGGTGAAGATCTTGTAGATGCACAACCATCGTTCGATCAGAATGGTCGTCCTGCGGTTAATTTCCGCTTTAACACCTCTGGTGCGCGTAAATTCGGCGACTACACAGCTGAGAATATCGGTAGCCCGTTTGCCATTGTACTGGACGATGAAGTGGTTAGTGCTCCTACAATTCAATCTCATATCCCCGGAGGATCGGGGATCATCACAGGCAATTTTACACTGGAAGAAAGCACCCACCTGGCTGTCTTGTTACGTGCTGGGGCGTTGCCCGCAGGGCTAACCTTTCTGGAAGAGCGCACAATTGGCCCGGAGTTGGGTCAGGACAGCATTGATGCCGGTAAGACTGCTACGATCGTAGCCTTTGCAGCGGTGCTGGTCTTTATGGCGTTCAGCTATGGGCTGTTTGGCATTTTTGCAAATATCGCACTTGTTATTAACGTCTCGATGATCTTTGCGCTGCTGTCCCTGGTGGGCGCGACATTGACCTTGCCGGGCATTGCCGGGATCGTTCTGACAGTGGGCATGGCGGTTGATGCCAATGTGTTGGTGTTTGAACGTATCCGCGAAGAGCTAAAGACTGCGCGGGGGCCGGCGCGGGCGATCGAGTTGGGCTATGAAAAAGCACTAAGCGCGATCATTGACGCCAACGTCACCACGTTCATCACGGCGGTGATCCTGTTTGTTATGGGGTCGGGCCCGGTGCGAGGCTTTGCCATTACGCTGGGACTGGGCATTGTGACGTCTGTGTTCACGGCCATTTTTGTGACCCGTCTGTTGATTGTGACTTGGTATGACCGTCGCCGTCCAAAAACGATTGAGGTGTGATATGCGACTAAGACTTGTTCCCAAAGAGACCTCGTTCGACTTTTTCAAGCGCTGGAAAA
>PIVL01000890.1 GCA_003354145.1 Paracoccaceae bacterium | reverse complement strand
AGCGACCTGAAGGAGCCAAAATGACTGATCAAACCAATATGGGCATCGTTGCACCCGACGAAAGGCAGACCCGCCCGGCCATGATCCGGGGCTGGCAGAGAAAATGTCCAAGCTGCGGCGGCGGTCCGTTGCTTTATAGCTATCTCAAAGTCAACGCTTGTTGCCCGGCATGCCGCGAAGAACTACATCACCACCGTGCCGATGATGGCCCTGCATATCTGACCATTCTGATCGTCGGACATATTCTGGCGCCGCTGTTGCTGTTTGTGTTTGTGCACTATCGCCCTGAGCCATTCACACTGTTTGCCGTTTTTACTATTGGCTGCGTGAGCATGTCGCTTTACCTTCTGCCTCGACTAAAAGGTGCAATGATCGGGTTTCAATGGGCCCGGTACATGCACGGGTTTGGGCAAAAGCTCTGATCCCGGCTAACTGGGCATAAGGAAATGAACATCGACAAATCAGCAATTCGCAACGCTGCCACAGTAATTGTGCTGCGCAACCGGCATGACGATCCGTCAATCCTGATGGGGCAGCGCGGCGCAAAGGCTGCGTTCATGCCAAACAAATTCGTCTTTCCCGGCGGTGCGGTTGATTCAGAGGATGCATCTGTGGCGCTGGCCTCGCACTTACCAGATCTTTGCCATTCACGTCTGGCCGAAGACTCGCAGCCTGATTTGCAACATGCACTTGCCGCCGCTGCTATTCGCGAATTATGGGAGGAAACCGGTCTGGTTCTGGGTCATGCAGGTGACTGGGCGGGTGATGTCCCCGAAGATTGGCACAGCTACGCGCAA
>PIVL01000889.1 GCA_003354145.1 Paracoccaceae bacterium | reverse complement strand
ACGAAACGAAACGAAACGTCGGGTGGCGGGCGCAACCACCAACGCAATAAAGAACGCCGCTGGCCAGCTGAAACTCCACGCGCCCATCCATGATCCAACGAACAGGTCATTCAGACCAATCTCGCGCCACGTCGCAATACCGGACACAATGCAAGACATGATACCGGACAGGATGAACCCAAACAGGATCGGTGCAAAACGGGCTGGAATCATAGTTTAGTGTCCTTCTCAGGCCATCCAGTCCAGGCTATCTTCGGTACGTGCTGTGCTTGGGTGGTATTCTGCACTGACCCAACCCGTGTAGTCGCTGGCGTCTATGTCCGCAAACAGGCGCAAAAAATCAATAGGCCCAGGTGCTGGTTCACTGCGCGCTGGTGCGGCACCGATCTGAACATGGACTGACATGCCCTTGAAACGTTGCCAAATCTGCAAAGCATCACCGTGAATTACTTGCGCGTGATAGCTGTCATATTGCAGACCGACATTGGGGCGATCCACCTGATTTAGCACCCTTGCGGCCAGATCGTAATCATCCAGAAAATACCCGGGCTGATCGCCCTGATTTAGCGGCTCAATGGTAAAATTCCGTTGTGGCGCCAAATCAGCAACCCACTTTAAGTTGCGCACAAACGTTGCCTCGGCCGCATCTGCCTTGGTGTGTCCAGACATCAGATGAATGAAATTTGGCCTCAACACCTTTGCAAAACGCAATACATTCTGCATGGCGGCTTCAAATTGTGACTCGCCTCCCGGCAGCGCCGCAAATCCCCGCGCCGCATCATCACCTCCTAATGCTGG
>PIVL01000416.1 GCA_003354145.1 Paracoccaceae bacterium | reverse complement strand
CAGAGGTTCCGCGTGAAGAGGATCGTCCAAACTTCAGCAAAAATGCCGGTGTTCCGCTCGAAGCGATGCTCTACTCCGACTTCATTATCGGAGGGCGCTGGGATGGCGTCGATGACGCATTGCGCGGTGTTTACAAAGAAGCGAGCGATAACCTGGGCCGAGAGTTTGTGTACCCGGCTGACGAATAGTCTTTTTATGAGGCATCGGTAACGGAAATTGGCTATGTCCTCTTTGCTTGGCTGCCCAACGGGCGCTGGGCAATGGCATGCGCGCGATGCTGGCTGACAAGGGCGTGACCTCCGTGGCCGCCGAAGGATTTGGCGCGCTGGGAGTTGTTGTCAGCTATTTTCGGGAGAAAGACATTCAAAACGGCAAGAAATTCGCCGCTTTAGGCATGCAGATCGCCGCCGGAGTGCCTTTGCAATGTGATGAGCCTGCGGATTTCCAGACCTTCCGGTTGGGCCTGTTTGGGTTGGATAAACGTCTATGACGTTGATGCCACGCTGGCGCGGCTGAAAACTGTGTTGGATCAGGTGATTTAGGCGCTGAGCCTGGTAACCTCAGAGAGTCGGATGACCAGGGAGCGGGGCAACGCCCCCGTTCACCTTTAGTGAGATCATAGGTCGATAGACAGCAACCCAATCCGAGTGATACTACTTACCTTGTTTGAATAGGATATGAAAAGTGGGACGTTGGGTTTTTGAGGCGATCAGGAAGATTGAAGCAGATAAACACCGGTCTGCGGACACACATCTGCTCAGGCTGACAATCCCGCGGCTCAAAGACGTCGATATTTATCTCAAGGACGAAAGCACCCACCCAACAGGCAGTTTGAAGCACCGCCTGGCCCGGTCATTGTTCCTTTACGCCTTGTGCAATGGCAAACTGCACAAAGACATAATGGTTATTGAAGCTTCTTCCGGCAGCACGGCGGTTTCAGAGGCATATTTCGCTCAGATGTTGTCGCTGCCTTTCGTCGCGGTCATGCCGCGTTCGACGGCGCAGAGTAAAATCGACATGATCGAGCACTACGGCGGGCAGTGCCATTTCGTTGACTCTGCGTCAGAGATGCATGATGCGGCAGTACAACTGGCTCGGGAAACCGGCGGATACTTCATGGACCAGTTCGTGTTCGCTGAACGGGCAACAGACTGGCGAGGAAACAACAATGTTGCGGAAAGCATCTACATACAGATGCAAAAGGAACGCTTTCCGGTTCCACATACGCTGGTGATGAGCGCAGGGACAGGCGGCACCTCTGCAACCTTGGGGCGCTACATCCGTTACAAAGGATTTGATACACGAATGATGGTCGTCGACCCAGAATATTCGGTTTTCTACGACAGTTTCATAAATAAGGATTCTACGCTGACCGCGAACTGCTCAAGCCGCATCGAAGGAATAGGGCGGCCGAAGGTCGAGGAGTCGTTTCAACCCGACGTTATCGACGAAATGATGAAGGTTCCGGATGCGGCCAGTGTGGCCACGGCTTTGTGGCTTGAAAACCTCATTGGCCGCAAAGCAGGGCCCTCGACGGGGACCAATCTTTGGGGTGCATTGCACGTAGCAACACAAATGATGAGCAAGGGCCAGAAAGGATCAGTCGTGTCCCTCATGTGTGACAGCGGTGATCGTTATCTGAGCACCTACTACAATCCTGATTGGGTCAAAGCTAGCATCGGCGATACTCAGGGGTATTTGAACGAGCTGAATTCCTGGCTTTGATCCTGGACCACCAAAAACAACAGTTGCCTTGAGCTCAGGGCGGTCATGTAACTTTATTTGCCAACAAATGATCCACTCTTACCGCACCCCCAACCCCATCCGCATCAGCGTGTGGCGCACCGGGGCCATGGAATAGAGCGCGTTCAGACCTGCTGCTCTTACGTTGCGCAGGGGGCGGGCGCTGACCGGCGGTGCGATACACCTTGGCTCCGGGCGTTAACTTATGAACAAGTTTATTTGGTTCGCTACTGCTTCAACAGACAGTTCCGTATTGTCGATTCTGAGGTAATTTGGATGCTTGATTTCGCCTTCAAGAGAGTTCAGGCGATATTTTTCATGGCTTTCGATCAGATTGCGCTCCGAAAACTCTAAGTCGCGTTTTGTTGGTTTGTGGTTTAATCGATTCTCGGTCTTGTTTCTTCTTAGGCGTTCATCAAATTGGGCCTCAAGCTCTACCCAGTAGATTTCAGCACCTTTTTCTTCGAACATCTTTGCGATGCCTTCTATGTATTCACGTTCACCTTTTTCACTAAAAGCCCACACGAACGTGAAAATATATCCTGCTTCATTGCTCTCCGAAAACGCCTTGAAAAATTCGTTTCTGATCTGACCGACCAAGTTTCGCCCTTGAGGCGTGCCATAGCTGAAAAAGCCGGAAACGAGTTCAATTGTAATGTGATTGTGGAACAGCTTTAAGCCAGAGATATTCTCTAGCTCCTGACCAATGGTCATTTTTCCTACTGCGTGCGGACCAAGTATTATAACAAATTTCATCCAGTTATCATACGCAATCGGAACACCGTATCAACAGCAAGACAGGCTTCTTCGCAGTTGAACTAGTGAGGTCTGGCTTTAACGCACCCCCAGCCCCATCCGCATCAGCGTGTGGCGCACCGGAGCCATGGAATAGAGCGCATTCAGCCCTGCTGCGCGGGCGTCGCGCAAGGGCCGCGCGCTGACCATTGAGGCACGGTTGAGAAGGTCTATGCCTTGCACCCGCAGTTTGACGTCGCGAATGCGGGCTTTGTGATAGGCGTCCAGCATTGCCGCACGGCCCAATTCGTGCGTTCCGGCCAATTCCAGCAACGCCCGCAGATCGCCCAGCGACATGTTCAGCCCCTGCGCTCCTATCGGTGGCACCACATGCGCGGCTTCGGCCATCAGGGCCAGGCGCTGTCCAGACAATCGTTCTGCGGATTGGGTTATGATCGGCCACAACGTCCGGCGCGAGGCCAGCATTAGCGGGCCAAGTATGCCGCAGGACCGTTCATTCAAAGCCGCCTCGAATGCGGCGGTGTCCAAGGCCATCAAGGCCGACGCATTAGGCCCACGCTCCATCCAGACCACAGCCGAAGAGGGCAAGCCCTGATAATCTGGCAATGGCACAACGGTGAACGGACCACCACTGCGATGAATTTCGGTCGAGACGTTTTCATGGGCTTTTGGGTGGGTCACCGCAAAGGCCAGCGCCTTTTGGCCATAGCGCATGGTGTGAACCTTGATCCCGGCGGCCCGTCGCATAGGCGAGCCGCGTCCGTCAGCGGCAATCACCAACCGGGTATGCACACGGGTT
>PIVL01000888.1 GCA_003354145.1 Paracoccaceae bacterium | reverse complement strand
GAATGTCCAAGTTTTGCTGTAACCTGCTGAAAAGCGTGAAACAACTGCGTCTTACGAAAGGCCGCTCTTGGTGCGCAGTTCAAACTCGGTATGCTGCGCCACCGCAAGTCGGCTCCGAGTATCCGTTATGGTCAAGTTCCATTTGGACGCCATTCGCGATCTGCTTTAACCAACGTGTTTGCGAGTTCAATGAGCTTTCGCATTATCGCTGTTAGAGCGACCTTTTGTGGCTTCCCCTGTTTGATCATAATCTTGTATTTGTCGCACAAGTCGGGATTGTGCCGTGATGCCACGAGAGCGGGCATATAGAGTGCGTCGCGCAGCTGTTTTCGGCCGCCCTGAATGGTCGCTTTACCTCGCCACTTTCCTGATTGTCGGGTCATTGGAGCCAGTCCAGTGAGGCTTGCAGCTTTCTTTTTTTGAAGAGTTCCGATCTCGGGCATTTCGATGAGAATGGTTGCGGCAGCGACTTCACCAATGCCTGGAATAGACCGAAGAATTGTGTTGGCTCTGGCTCGACCTGGGCAGTCTTGCAATCTTGTATTGATGTCTTGCTGCAATGCCTTCAATTGACGTGTTATCTGGTCTATCCGCGCTTTGGTCTGCCGCTTCACGAGTGCAAGGCTTTGCGTGTGCAGACGGTTGGTCAAACGGGTGCGATCCTTAATGAGTGCTCCCCTAGAACTGAATAACTCTTTGAGTTCAAATTGCTTTCCATCGATGGGCTGATCTGGCTCTAAGGCCAGAGCATTCCCAAAACTTGCGAGCATGCGTGCGTCAACCTCATCCGTTTTGACCCT
>PIVL01000097.1 GCA_003354145.1 Paracoccaceae bacterium | reverse complement strand
AAAACAGTATTCTAGCCGTTTATTATTGTGCTAGTGACTGTGTGCTGACGCACATTCAGGTGAAAAATTAGTGGGGAAATACGATGCTGCAAGAGTTCAAGGACTTTATCGCCAGGGGCAATGTCATGGACATGGCCGTAGGTATCATCATCGGCGCGGCGTTTACGGCCATCGTCAAATCGTTGGTGGGCGATCTGATAAACCCAATAATTGGGATATTCACAGACGGTGTCGATTTTACAAGCTGGTTCTATGTGTTGGGCGGTCAGACGTTTGATACCGTGGATGCAGCGCGCGAAGCCGGGGCTTCGGTCTTTGCCGTGGGTAATTTCATTATGGCAATCGTCAACTTTATTGTAATCGCGTTTGTCGTGTTCATGCTGGTTCGCTATGTGAACATGGTCAAAGAAGCGGCTGAAAAGAAGGAAGAGGAACCAGCGGTTGAAGAAGCCCCAAAAGGCCCAACCGAGATCGAGCTTCTTGGTGATATTCTTACAGTGTTGAAAACTAAAAGCTAAATCTGGCCAGAGGGCGCGCAATCAACTGCACGCCCTTGATTGCTTTATTGTTTGACAGCCAGATGGGCTGCCAAAACGTCCAGACCCAAGGCTTTGCCCACAGCATAATAGGTTAACTGCCCGGCGTGGACATTCAGACCCTCCATTAGGTGTGGGTCATCAAGGCAGGCCTGACGCCAGCCTTTGTCGGCCAATGCCAGCAAATAGGGCATGGTCGCATTGCCAAGCGCGATGGTGGATGTTCGTGCAACCGCTCCGGGCATGTTGGCGACACAATAATGCATAACGCCATCAACCTCATAGATCGGATCCTGATGCGTTGTGGCATGTGAGGTTTCAAAACACCCACCCTGATCAATAGCCACATCGACGATCGCAGCACCCGGTTTCATCGTCGAAAGCTGAGCACGGCTGACCAGTTTTGGGGCAGCGGCGCCGGGGATCAACACCGCACCAATAACCATATCGGCCTCGGCCACCAACTCGGCAGTGTTCCCGGCGCTGGCATACGATGTCTTGAACAAACCGCTAAAGGCATCATCCAAATAGCGCATCCGTGACAATGAGCGATCCAACACGGTGACATCGGCGCCCATACCTGCGGCTACGCGTGCGGCATGGGTGCCCACAACCCCGCCGCCGATCACGGCAACACGGGCAGGGCCGACACCTGGGACTCCGCCCATCAGAACGCCGCGACCACCATTGGCTTTTTGCAAGGTCCAGGCACCAACCTGCGGAGCCAGTTTACCAGCGACCTCGGACATTGGCGCAAGCAGGGGCAGCCCGCCGCTGGCATCCGTAACGGTTTCATAGGCAATGGCGGTACAGCCGCTTGCCAACAGATCGTGCGTTTGTTCCGGGTCTGGGGCCAAATGCAGATAGGTAAACAACAGCTGTTCCGGACGTAGCATCTTACGTTCAACCGGTTGGGGCTCTTTGACTTTGACGATCATGTCGGCAGTGGCAAACACTTCTTCAGCGGTTTGAATGATAGTGGCACCAGCGTCGATGTAATCGGTATCCGGGAAGCCCGAACCAGAGCCGGCGTTGGCTTCAATCAGCACCTCATGGCCATGTGCAACGGCTTCACGGGCGGCGTTTGGCGTCATGCCGACGCGAAATTCCTGGGGTTTGATCTCTTTTGGGCATCCGATTTTCATGACCTGTCCTTTTTGGCTGCTATAGATGCTATATGGGGTGCTTTACACGCAATTTCTGTGAAAAAATCCCTCGCCTTTGGGTGCTAACTTGGGATAATATTGCTCAATATGACAATTGTCCGCAAAGATTGAGCGCCGATGACTCTCGACACAACTGATCGCCGGATTCTAACAGCCCTGCAAAAGCGCGGACGGATGTCGAATTCAGATCTGTCTGACAAGGTGAACCTGTCTCCATCAGCCTGCCATCGCCGGGTTCAGCGGCTTGAGGCAGATGGGTATATTCGTGATTATGTTGCCCTTTTGGATGCTCGAAAAATGCGGGTTCCGACAACCGTATTTGTCGAAATCACGTTGCAGGGACAGGCAGACGAGGTGCTGGAGGCGTTTGAGCGAGCGGTGGCGCGGATACCGGATGTGCTTGAGTGTCATCTGATGGCGGGATCAGCCGACTACCTGCTGAAAGTCGTTGCTGAAAACACCGAGGATTTTGCGCGTATCCACCGCCAGTATCTGGCGCGGTTGCCGGGGGTGGCGCAAATGCAAAGCTCGTTCGCGCTGCGCACAGTATTCAAGACGACGGCGTTACCGGTTTGAAGTACGGGCGCGAAATGGAGAGCGTCTTTCTTAGGCAGGAAAGCGAATATCTTCACCGAAAACCAAGCCCGCACACTGACACAATTTTTTAAAGCTTTGACGTGTTTGCGCCAAGCTCACATTTTTGCTGACCCACCACCCAGACTGAGTTTGGTGTGTTGGTAAACTGGGTTTTTTCAGGTGCACTTCCGTTTTACTCTTTGAGACAAGATGGCGAGATTTGGTTTTGAATTCCGAAAGTTGCTGGATGGCGTCAGGATCAAAAAAATGTATTAAATCAACGGCTTTACCAGAAATCTCTCCCAAACTGTTCGCACCGTATAGTTCGCCAAAAACTTCCATTTTGCGCTTTGCATTCTGATCAGTTGAGAGAGTTTGAATGACCGAGGCTGGCGATGTGCATGTGGATGTGATGAAGTGCTGACAATTACAGATTGGATGAACACGGGATGGACTGGGATTATATCATTGTAGGCGCAGGCAGCGCGGGTTGCGTGCTGGCGAAACGGCTAAGTGAGGCAGGGCACAAGGTTCTGATCCTGGAGGCGGGTGGCAAGGATAATTACCACTGGGTGCATATACCGATGGGTTATCTTTATTGCATCGGCAATCCACGCACTGACTGGATGTACCGCACCGTTGAGGAAACAGGCCTGAACGGGCGTTCGCTGATCTATCCGCGCGGTAAGGTTCTGGGTGGCTGTAGCTCGATCAACGGCATGCTTTATCTGCGCGGGCAGGCGGCGGATTATGATGGCTGGCGGCAGATGGGCAATACCGGCTGGGGCTGGGATGATGTGCTGCCGTATTTCCTGAAGTCCGAAGATTATGTTGACGGCGCGTCTGATCTGCATGGGGCAGGTGGCGAATGGCGGGTTGAAAATCAACGGTTGCACTGGGACGTGCTGGATCACTGGGCGGATGCGGCGCAGGCGTGGGGACTGCCTTTGGTCAATGATTTCAACACTGGTAACAATGAAGGTGTCGGCTATTTCCGGGTGAACCAGCGTGGCGGTTGGCGGATGAACACAGCCAAGGCATTTTTGCGAACGTCGTCGGGCAAGGGGCTGAAGGTCGAAACCGGGGCACATACGCGTCGGGTTTTGGTCGAGGATGGCCGCGCCGTTGGTGTTGAATATGACCGGGGTGGCGAACCTGTCACGGCGCGTGCACGATGCGAGGTAATTCTGTCCGCTGGCGCAATTGGCAGCCCGCAGATACTGCAATTGTCCGGATTTGGGCCGGGCGCGTTGTTGAACGAGCATGGAATCGACGTGCAACGGGACATGGCCGGTATCGGAGCCAACTTGCAGGACCACCTGCAACTGCGCTGTGCTTGGCGGCTGACTCGAGCAAAGACGCTGAACACGATGGCGAATTCGCTGTTTGGTAAGGCGAAGATCGGGCTTGAGTACTTGCTCACGCGCAGCGGCCCGATGTCGATGTCGCCAAGCCAGCTTGGGGCGTTCTCAAAATCACGCCCTGATTTGGCGACGCCAGACCTTGAATATCACGTGCAACCCTTGTCGCTTGAGGCATTCGGCAAACCTTTGCATGATTTTCCGGCACTGACGGCAAGCGTTTGTAATTTGCGTCCTGAAAGCCGGGGAACGGTGCAGATCACCTCGGCCGATCCACATGATGCGCCGCGCATTGCGCCAAACTATTTGTCCACCGAAGGCGACCGAAAGGTGGCCGCAGACGCGATCCGGCAGGCGCGCAGCATTATGGCGCAGGCCCCGATGCAGCGCTATCTGCCCGATGAAATGATGCCAGGGATTAAATCTGACGACGATGCGGATCTGATGCGTGCTGCGGGTGATGTCGGGACTACGATTTTTCATCCGGTCAGCACGGTTTCTATGGGGGCGAATGATGCGGCCCCGGTGGATCCGCAATTGCGACTGCGGGGGGTATCCGGATTGCGCGTGGTGGATGCGAGCGTTATGCCAAAGATCACCAGCGGCAATACCAATTCACCAACCATTATGATTGCCGAGAAGGCAGCGGATATGATTTTGGCGGATGCGCGGGCCTAGAACGTCATGAGCCGTAAATGCGGCGCATGTCAGGGGCTTCAGTGCAGTACATATGCACCCAGATATAGCCATGCTGGAAAAAGGCGACGACCAAGGCGTTCCATGAACCAAACGCCAATGCGATGCCCCACAGGCCCAAAAAGACTACACCGTACATGGCGTTGTTGGTGTACTTAAAGGCACCTTGATCCACCAATGGCATCTCGGCGATCTCGTCCCGGAAATGATCACCACCAAGGGCGCGCTGCAGTGTGAAATAGACCAGCACCGAATGCATGGCCCAGATAGCCAGTGCGATCAGGGCAATGCCCAGAACCATTTCGGGGACACGCATATTTGTAATCGGTGTGGTGTCAGTCCAGCCGATAATGATCAGGCTAATGGGTCGGGCCGCCAGCAGCGGCATGAAGATGGCCGCCCAAATGTGCATGTCACGTTCACCGAACATGCGGGTCAGAAGGTTGCGATAAAGTTGCAGCCGGAATCCCAATGCGACAATGATTTGGTGAAGGATCGCCAGACCGATTGACACAATGGCCCAGTCATAACTGGTCAGAAACAGGAATTTCGAAGCATCAGACGGATTAGCAAGCAGCGAGACCGCACCAATTGCCATCAGGGCAACAATGGCCAGATGCTGAATCTGGCCCTGGATGATGTCTTTCCAACTGCTGTGTTCGCGAATTTTTTCTAATCGTGACATGAATCTATTGCCGCCTTGAGTTGGTTTCAGTGCTGCTTTGGCACAGGGTTAATTTTCTAGGTCGCGAGTATCCCGTAACGTCGCCATGAAACTGCATCGTCTAATCGGTCGTCTCCCCAAAAGACTTCATCATCCACCAGGAAACTGGGAGAGCCAAAAACTCCGGCTGCCTTGCACAATTCGGTTTCGGCACGAAGGGCATCGACGATTTCGGGTGAATTTGCCGTTTGCAGGACATCAGCCGGGTTCTGGCCTGCGTGGCTAATAGCGCGGGATAAGTTGGGTTCGCTGCCTGCAGGCAACCCGCCCTCAAACCACAACCGATATGCTTCGATAGTATAGATTTCACCCCAACCCTGTCGGTGCCCCAGCAGAGCTACCTGGTTGGCAAGGGCGAGATCATCCAGTGGATAGGGTGCCGGCAGTGTTGGAGCCAATCCGTACAGCGCCGCCCGACGTTCGATATCACGCCACATATATGCGAATTTTTCAGGTTTGTTCGCAAAAGGGATGTTCTTCTGTGCGATCATGACTTCGCGAACGTTGAAGGGGCGCCAATTAATTTGAACTTGTTTCTCAGCGGTGTAATCTGCCAACCGCATGACAGTAAGGTAGGTGTAAGTACTGCCTATTGAGTACCAGAAATCTATTGGCTTCATTCCACACATTCCTCAGGTCAATTGTCGGAAACGGATAATTGATAGCATGAAACAAGTGGTCTGTCTCCTGACCTGAAAAGCAATCGACAGAGTCCGACATGTTAAACTTCGGTGAGCCCAAGTGAGTCGCTGAATTACCGACGTGGGCCGACATAACGACGAATCGCAAGAATCGCGCCCAAGGCTAACGCCGGGTAAATTACCCAGAGAGTGCCGCTCCAGGTGAATAAATTGAGTAGCGTCAGGCCAGTGATAAGTATGGCAGCCCGCAAATAGAACGGCGGAAATCGGTCTGTTGCAAACATTGGGGCAGCCAATAATCCTAATATGACCAGTATCACGATGCCTGGATATTGGACGAACGTTCCCGGACCTGTGGTAAGATCAATTACCAGAAGGAAGACCAGCAGGATACCTGCAAGTTTGGCTTTTCGAAGCAGGTTTTCACGCTGATCAATGTCGGTATTCTGGGAGGTTTTAGGGGGTGGGCTGTTCTTCGAGGTTTGCCTGGCAACGCGAATCCTCGCGGGTTTGGCACCAGAGGACACCCGATATACCGACACGTCTCCGGAAAAATTCTTGGGGCGTTTTTCGCCCAGATACTCAAACCCGACGGTCAGTTTGTTTTCGACTTGATCATAGACTTGCTGCGAAACCAGAATGCCACCGGGATCGGCCATCGTCTCAAGGCGGGCGGCAAGGTTGACGCCTTCGCCCAACAGATCATCGCCGTCAATCATCACATCCCCCAGATGGATGCCGATACGAAACCGCAGGGCTCCGCCGGGCGCGCTTTGTGTTTGCCCCAGCTCTTGTTGCACTTCGATGGCACAAGAGACCGCCTCGACCACGGATGGAAATTCAGCGATTATCGCGTCACCTGCCGTATTGGCGATGCGGCCATTGTGCCGTGAAATGAATTTGGCAAAGACCTCGCGCGCCTTATGAAGCGCATCAAATGTTGCGGCCTCATCGGCCTCCATGCGGGCACTATAACCTTCGGCATCAGCGGCCAAAATGGTTGTTAGTTTGCGTTCGATTTTTGCAGACATTGCGGCCGCCCCGATGACCCGGCTTTGGCCGGGGTTGGATATTGAGCGGTTAAACCCACCGCATATCACAGAGTATAAACCCTATGCGTTGCAACACAATGACCCGCCCCAAAACGACAAACCCCCGACAGCTTGCGCTACGGGGGTCGTCAAATTCGTGTCAGATATGGCTGAGAATGATTTACATCATTCCTTCACGCTCCAGCTTCTTACGTGCCAGTTTCCGGGCACGAAGTGCCTGATCGACATTGTTGTCTCGAACGCTAACCTGCATGTGGTTTTCACCACCTTTCTAGATATGAGCTGCAAGGATTTGCAGGGATTTCGCATATTGAAAAGCGACCTGTGCTTGTCGAGTCTGGGTGTTGCGCGTAGAAGGTTGAATATGGATAATTCGCCCGATGATGTAAAAAGCCAACTGTTGGATGCGGCACTGGTACATGTGCCGTTTGGCGGCTGGTCTGAGGTGACGTTCGCCGACGCTATTGTCGACAGCGGAATTGACGACGCATTGGCACGGTCGGTTTGTCCGCGCGGTGCCGTTGAACTGGCACTGGCCTATCACGCGCGTGGCGACCAGATGATGCTTGATCGACTGGCTGCAGCCGACCTAAGTCGTTTGAAATTCCGCGAGAAAATAACCGCCTGCGTGCGGTTTCGGATCGAAGCGACAGCAGATAAGGAATTGGTGCGCCGGGGCACTGCGCTGTTTGCCATGCCGCAATATGTGGCGGATGGTGCCGGAGCGATCTGGGGCACATGTGGACTTATCTGGGAAGCGCTGGGCGACACGTCTGACGATGTGAACTGGTACACCAAGAGGATGACATTGTCGGGGGTGTATTCCTCCACGGTATTGTTCTGGCTAGGAGATGACAGTCCGGGTTTTAGCGCCACATGGGAATTTCTGGACCGGCGGATCGAGAATGTGATGCAGATTGAAAAGCTAAAGGCGCAGGTGAACGGTAACCCGCTGTTAAAGCCGTTTATGGCTGCGCCGAACTGGTTGTTGGGGCAGATCAAGGCACCTACCAAATCAAACGGCAAGGAATTTCCCGGCACAACTAGGTCGCGGCACTAGGCGCTGATGACCCTGTAACACCTAATAGACACATACTAACCCGATGCGCTGGACCGGCGCGATGAAACAGGACTTTGTAATGACCAAGACAATGCGCGCAGTGGAAATCACCAAACCCGGCGGCCCCGAAGTTCTGCAAATCGGCGAACGTCCCGTACCAGAGGCAGGGCATGGGCAGGTCGTTCTGAAAGTGGCCTATGCGGGTGTGAACCGTCCGGACACGTTGCAGCGGGCGGGAGCCTATGCGCCGCCTCCGGGCGCCAGTGATCTGCCGGGGCTTGAGGCGTCAGGCGAAGTTGTGGCCATTGGCGAAGGCGTAAGCGAATATGCAGTTGGTGATCTGGTTTGTGCGTTGCTGCCAGGGGGCGGGTACGCCGAATACGTGGCGACTCCGGCGCGTCATTGTCTTCCGATTCCCAAGGGTATGGGCCTTAAAGAGGCGGCTTGTCTGCCCGAGACCTATTTCACTGTTTGGACCAACGTGTTCATGCGCGGCGGATTGCAGGCCGGAGAACGATTCCTGGTGCATGGCGGTTCCAGCGGTATCGGAACGACGGCGATCCAACTGGCGAATGCATTTGGAGCACGCGTGTTCACCACTGCCGGGTCAGCAGAAAAATGCCAGGTCTGTCTGGACTTGGGCGCTGAACAGGCAATCAATTATCGCGACGATGATTTTGTCACTGTGATGAAAGCAGCGGGTGGCGCTGATGTGATTCTTGATATGGTTGGTGGCGACTATATCCCGCGCAATATCAAGGCATTGGCGAATGACGGACGGCTGGTGCAGATCGCGTTTCTGCAAGGTCCCGTTGTTGAGTTGAATTTTATGATGCTCATGATGCGTCGTCTGACAATCACCGGCAGCACCTTGCGACCGCAAAGCGATCTGGCCAAGGCCCGGATCGCCGACGCTTTGCGCGAACAGGTCTGGCCGTTGCTTGAGGCTGGCAAAGTTGCACCTGTGATGGATAGCGAGTTTGATTTTACCGATGCCGCCAGCGCGCATGCCCGGATGGAAAGCTCAGGCCATATCGGCAAGATTGTCTTGAAGGTTGCAGGCGACTAAAAAGCCCGCTGGCGCGCGGCCCGGGGCTGTTCTGATCCTGGGCCTGGCGCTAAGTGTTAGGTCTTTTTGGTAAGGCGGCGAATGTCGGGGTTTTTCCATCCCCATATGATCGCAACGAATGCCAAAATGGCCATCGCAGCAGCTAAGTAATACGGAAACCGGATATCCAGGCCCATCATGCTTCCACCGATCAACGACATGATCCCTCCTGCCAGAGTGAATACAGCGGTAGTGATCCCCATGATCCAGCCCTGATCAGCATCGCTAACACTTCCTGAAAACAGGCCCAGAATCGTTGGATATGCGACACCAAAAAAGAAATAGAAAATGAAAATCGGGACAAAACACAAAATTGCGTAGGGTGACAATGCCACGGCAAGGCTGGCGAAAATCCACACAAATACGGTCGTGCCAATGATCGTCCGTTTATCAACCCGCTTTTGGACCGGTTTGACGAGGAACGTGCTTGAAAACGCCAGGGCAAAACCAATGACAAGCATTGCGGCGCTGCCACCAATGACCCCGTAGCCAAATGCGCTGGTCAGGTAGTTGTCGATAAATATGAAGAAGGTCACGTTGGATAGCATTAAAAAGCAATAAGCTGGCATAAGCCGCATGACCGTAGCGTGCTTGGTAATTTCCCAGATATCCGTGACAATATCGGACGGGTGAAATTTGTAGGGAATGCGTTCTTTGCGGATGTCTTTGAAGTAGAAGATAACCAAACTCATTGCGATCGCGATCAGCACCAGAGCTCCGTAAAAGGGCGTTTCAAAGGTCGCTATGCTTCCCAACAAGTTCTCGTCTGACAGAACCGCACCAATGACGGGGCCCAGGACAAGCCCAAAACTTACGCCGGTAATGATATATCCCATGTTCCGGTCGCGTTCTGCAGCATCTTTACTTCCATCAATCATCGCGGCCTGCGCAATGGGTTGGTTCCCAGCGGTAAAGCCGGTGATCGAGCGGCCCAAAACCAATAGCCACAGGCTTGATGTCATCAACGCCACAATCGTTATCATATACCCAATCAATGCACCGGAAAGGCAGATCAGCAGTGCATTTTTTCGTCCAATCGCGTCAGACAGTTTTGAGAGGTACATGACTCCGAAAAACCAAGACAGGAAAAAGACGCCAATCACTAAACCAAAATTAAGATGCCGCGCCGCATCTGATGTGTCTTTGGGCAAAAATCCTGAATCTGTCTCCATGATCAGGCTGTTGAGAATGGGGAAAACCAATCCCTGGCCTAGCAGGTCAACAAAAACTACGGAAAGGAGTGCAAGTTTGGCTGTGAAATTCATGTCTTAGTTAATATTCCAATGTTTTGGCTCGGTGTTCAGCGGCTATGTAGCGAGATGTTAATTTTCGTAGAAAAGGCTTTTGTACACGATCCGTTCAAAGGGTGCGTATTGTATCCTTGTAGGTTCGCAGAAGAATCCTTATCGGGCAAGTTTGGATTTTTGGTTCCCAAATTCAGACGCCAATTACTGTACGGGGGAAAATAGCGCATCCTGCTTATTGCAGTCACGAACCACGTCAGCGCCGCATGGCACGGGTGTCAGGTCATTGGAGAGACACAATCGCGCTTCTTCAATATAGCCTTGGTTGCAGGTGATCGTCAGCATATCCGGTTGCCAGGCAGGGTTGGCCCGCAAAAACGCATCTTCGATCACAGAGGCAGGCAATTCCACCTCTTGCGTCAACTTTCTCAGTATTTGCGGGCGGTTAACCTGCTCATATGCACGCCGGGATAGTGCATAATAATCGGCTGCCGACAGACCTGAGCACGTGCCGTGTTTCTTCCATTGATGCCATGCCAACCCGGCGCTGCCAGAGATATCAACCATTGCTGCGGTCATACTGCGTGATGGCGACCTTTCAGAGGTTTTGCAAAACGATGGCCAACCCTGATGGTATTGTGGCCAAAGTCCGTGCAATATCCATCCATGGCCATAGCGCGCGTCACACTGATCTGACCCTCGCGCATCACCTTCACGGGCACACCAGTTTGGCGACCAGCTAAGCGCCAGCACGTAATAGTCAAACTGACCGGGTTTTCCCTCTTGCGCCAAAATTGGCAGGGCGGTCAATATCCAGATCATCGCCCAGCGCATTCTGCTCTTTCCTTATTGCGTTTGCCCTACTATATAGGCCCGAAGTTCCCCGACAACGGAAACCCGCTCTGAGCCTCAGAGTTGCCTGCAAAGCCAGGCGCCGAGGAAGATATGTGTTGTGGAAGATATGTGTTGTGAAAGATATGTTTTAGGAGACAAGCCAATGGCAAAACCGATTATGGCCAAAGCGACCGCAGTATGGCTGGTGGACAATACGACAATCAGTTTCAAACAGATTGCCGATTTCGTTGAGATGCACGAACTTGAAGTTCAGGGCATTGCCGATGGCGACGTGGCCGCGGGTGTCAAAGGTTTTGATCCGATCAGCAACAATCAGCTGACGCAAGAAGAGATTGAGGCGGCGCAGGAAAACCCGCTCCACAAGCTGAAGCTAAAGTTCTATGCCGCCGCAACAGGCGAGGAACGCCGCCGTGGCCCACGCTATACGCCGCTGTCAAAACGACAGGACCGACCCGCGTCTATTCTGTGGCTGGTTAAATTTCATCCGGAACTGACCGATGGTCAGATTTCGAAGCTGGTGGGTACAACCAAGCCGACTATTCAGGCCATCCGTGAACGTACGCATTGGAACATCTCTAACATTCAGCCAATTGATCCGGTGGCATTAGGACTGTGTAAACAGTCCGAGTTGGACGCTATCGTGCAGAAAGCAGCCGCCCAAAAGGCAGCTGAGGGCGACCTGATGAGCGATGATGAACGGCGCAAACTGGTCAGCACCGAACAGTCACTGGGCATGCCTGCAGAACCAAAGGTTCCGACAGCGATTGAAGGTCTTGAGACCTTCACCTTGTCCGGAACTGACGAAGAGGACGACGCAGGTGATGCGGATTCAATCCCGGACGCGGACAGCTTGTTCAACCTGCCTGCCGGGGATGGTGATGACGAAGACGAAGCGGAGGACAAACCCGCATCCTAATTCGTTGATACAGTTTGGATTACAGTAAACCCCGGTCAATTGGCCGGGGTTTTTGTTTTTGGGCTGGTGCAATTGGCTGTTGTCGTCGACCAAGCCGCTGTTTCTCTTAGATTTATGATGAATCGGGCTTTGACGACATCGGAGCGCACAAATCTACGAGCCAATCCAGAAACAGCTGGACAGGAGCCGCGAGCGGACCTTTGCGACAGATCGCATAATAAACGGCAACAATGTCCATTGAAGTGTAAACCTTGACTAGCGATCCCTGTGAAAGTTGTTTTCGAACCATCAGTTCCGGACTGACCGTGAGTCCATAGCCCATCAGTGCGGCGTCCATTTCAATTTTGGCGCTGCCAGGATCAAGAATCTGGATTGTATCAGGATCACAACCCGCCTGTCTGACCATGCGCTGAAAAACTGTCCCCCCGATACCAGTGTCTTTAATCCAGGGCAGTGACGAAAGGTCGACAGTATCGGACCCAATCAGTTCTGGTGTCGCGCAAACAATGAAGGGCGCTTCAAATAGCAGAATTTCCTGGCATCCATCCCATTTTTGCCCCCGGGGCCCTCCACGGACCGCAATTTCGAAATTGTCCAGGTCAATGGGCACTGTGTTCGCATCGGGCGAAAACGATACCTGTAATGTGGGGTGTAGTTTCCAGAAGCCGCCGAGACTTGGAAGAATGACAACACTAACAAAAGAATCTGTTGTGGACACGCGAACACCACGGGTGGCCTGGCTCAGCTGCAGATCTTCGATTCCCTTTGCCATCATTTCGAAAGCCTGGCGCAAAGGAAGGGCCAGTTTTTGACCTGCGTCGGTCAAGACAAGCCCCCGACCTTCTCGGCGGACAAGTGCCGCCCCTACTTCTGCCTCAAGCTTGCGAACCTGTTGGGCAATGGCGGCGGGCGTGACGTTAAGTTACCGCGCCGCAGCCGAGTATCCTTGCAAACGCGCAGTTGCCTCAAATGCACGCAGCGTTGTCAAAGGGGGCAGGTCGTGCCAGTTGACGTCCATCATTTGATAGCCAGAGTTAAAGGTTGCAGTTTATTGCTGGCTCACCTTTGGAAGGTTTTCAAGTTATAAGTTTGCTCACTATCCAAAATTTGTCCGGGGAATTTAATACCCCTGTTATCATAATAGGAGAGTAAAATGACCAATATAATCCCGACCATCGCCGCTGCAGCAATCTCCCTAACGCTTGCTGATGCAGCCTTTGCTGTCAGCCCCCAAGAAAAGGCTGCGCACATGGCGCATGATGCCTATCTTTCGGCGATCAACTCTAATGACATCGACGCGTTCTTGGAAACCGTGACAAATGATATTGTTTTTATCGCGCCGAATTCGCTGGTAATGGAAGGCAAAGCCGAAGTGGGGCCATGGGTGGGCGGATACTTTGACGCCGTCCAAACGTCATGGGAGAAAGAACCGGTTGAATTTGTTGTTGCGGGCGACTGGGCATACGAATGGTACACCTACAAGTCGGTCGATACCCCTCATGGCGGCGACGAAACCTACACGGACACTGGGACAGGTATCAATATTTACCGATTGGGCACTAACGGCATCTGGCGCGTCGCGCGGGATGCGTGGGCCACAGACCAGCATTGGCCGGTAACTAACAAAAGAGAAGGCGCGCGCTGATCCAATCTGGATTGCAGCAACCCCGGTCTTCTTGGCCGGCGTTTGTGTTCAAGAAGCGTCTGTTTGATCTACTTTCAGAACAATCTTACCAATATACCCTTTTTCACCAAACACTTTTTGCGCCGTTGCTATGTCGCGCAGCGGATGGGTTTCTGCCACCAATGGTTTGATCTCTCCGCGCTCAATCCGTCCAATCAGATTTCCAAAAACTTCGGGTTCAAGAACGGTGCAGCCGAAAAAGCTCAGATCCTTAAGGTACAGCGTACGCACGTCCAGTTCGACAATGGGGCCGCCGATTGCGCCAGCAACGGCATAGCGACC
>PIVL01000887.1 GCA_003354145.1 Paracoccaceae bacterium | reverse complement strand
GGTCGGTCTGATCACGTCATCAGATCTGATGATCTGTGTGATGGCACGGCCATGGACAAGAGGATATGCGAGCTTTTTCCGCCCCCCCCAGATGGGGGGGATGCTTTATTCATAAATGGAAAAAAGAACGCCATCCGATCACTTTGTGACCGCCGACAGAGAGAGCAGTGAGTGGGTCCCAACAGAGCCAGGAGCGCCCTCGTTGCAGTCATCATCCGATTTGGGATTCCTTGGTACGAGTAGACCGTGGCGGGGGGTAAAGGATTTTGCCATCGCTGTCATCTCAAGTACTTTCGGGGTGTCCAAGCCGGATTCGGCTGGGTTCGAGGAGTGCTCGTTGGTAAAGTGGGAACTGAGGTCAGTGCCCTTGTTCGTGTTGTCCTTGTCGTCGTTGGGGGGCTCGAGGACGGAGTCGGGCGAGGGCAGCACCGGTGGGTCCTTGATCCCGAGCATGTCCTTGAAGTCGGCCTCTTTCTTGGAACTCGCCGTCAGTTCCCACGATGTAACGGTCCCGGTGAGCTGGCGCGGACTCTCGGGCAGACCCTTGGGCAGACCCTCGGGCAGACCCTTGGGCAGACCCTTGGGCTGACCCTTGGTCTGACCCTCGGGCTGACTCTCGGGCGGCGCGGTGGTCTCGGCACCGAGGTCGCCGAACGGAAGCGTGAGCGGCTGCCGCGCGAATTCCCCCAGGCGTAGGCCATTGAGCTGGCCCTCGGGCTGACCCTTGAACTGGTTCTTGGACTGATCCTCGGGCTGACCCTCAGGCTGACCCTCGGGCTCGCCTTTGGGCTGACTCGTGAA
>PIVL01000886.1 GCA_003354145.1 Paracoccaceae bacterium | reverse complement strand
TGGCTGAGACATTCTGCAAAAGTGATGCCTCGGAGAGCGAAAATGGAGGAATTAGCTGAGACATTCATCAAAAATGCAGCCTCGGAGACCAAAAATGTAGGAATTAGCTTAGACATTCTGCAAAAGTGATGCCTCGGAGACTGAAAATGTAGGAATCGGCTGAGACATTCGGCAAAAATGCAGCTTCCGAGACCAGAAATGTGAGAACTCGCCGAGACATTCTGCAAAGGTGCTGCATTGGAGCCTGAAAATGTGGGCGTTGGATGGGGTATCCGGCGAAAACGCGGCCTCGGACATTTGACATGCGATATTTTGCTCCGACATCCGGCAAACGCGATACCTCGTGTGACGAAAATGCACGTGTCGGCTCATATGCTCCGCGAAAATACAACCTCGCGGCCCCGAAATACCGTGATTCGTTGCGACATTTGGACAAAGTGATGCCTTTCCCATCCCACCGCACGAGTAGGCGAATGTATCTTCCTAAAAGGGCGGTCCGTGCACCGAAAATGCTATGCCGCGTTGCGCAGAGTGGTCGCTCGTCTCGGACGACGACCGTGGTGGCCCTTCTCCCGCGCGCGCGCCATGCCGTTGTATGCGCGTGGATATGCGCGTCTATGGAGATCGCTTGGTCGGATGTGCGGCGCGTCGGCACAGTCGCTGCCTTCGAAACTGAATCGCGTGAATTGGTCAGTGCGCCGTACACGAATACGGCATCGTGCGCCGAAATTGACCGGCCGCGTTGCTCAGACTGGTCGCTCGTCCCGGACGACGACCGTGATTGGCCTCCCCCCGCTCTCG